>CASEIK010000056.1 GCA_949288005.1 uncultured Mycoplasmataceae bacterium
GGTGAAATAAGGGTGAAAGTTATGGACAAAGTAGAAATATTAAATCAAATGGTGAGAGAAAATTATATAAATTTTGATGAAAAACAAGAAGCTGTTTTAAATGCTTTGCAATCAATTAATGGATTTGAAAGAGGTTTATTAGATTATATAGGTTATACAATATCTGGAAACTACAATCATACTACTGATGATGCTATTCAATTTATTAAAGATGAATTAAATATAGAAGATCCAATATCAAAACATTTTATGGATTTAGAAAATGATCCTGATATTTTATTTACTACATTACATGATAATGATGATTTTGGATTATTTTTAATTAATGATAAAGGAAAATTAAGATTAGAAAGTATAGATTATTTCGATATTGAAATTAATCCATACGATGTTAAAAGCGCTAATGATATTGTTGATGCAATGAATGCTGACGATAGACCATTATATAAAATAATTTGAAACAATGATGTAGATAAAATTAAAGAAATCATTGATGATGAAAAAATTTTTAATGATTTAGTAGATAAAATTAGTGAAGCAATTATTGAAGATAGTATTCGTCGTGAAGGATATGATTATTTTGATATTAATGAAGATATTCCTGATAGTTGAAAGTTTTTAAATGAAATGATTAAAGAAAAAAATAATATCAATAATCAAAAGGGGTAATAATTATGAATGAAAATAGAGAAAATAATAATACTTTTAACACAAATGAAATGAATGAAGTTAAAATACAAACTACCAAAAAGAAAATTAAAAAGTCAAAAATATTTTTTAGTGGTTATAAGAAACATTTAATAAATAAGAAATCATTTAAATGATTAGCAATTTCTTTTGCTATTGGTTTATTTTTTCCACCATCATTGCTTTTATTTGTAGGTATATTAGCATATAAATTAATTAAATCAAATTTTGATGGTCTTGCAAAAGTTATAAAGAGAAATGAAATTAAAGAATTAGATATCTTTGGAACAAATTTTGACTTATCAAAAAAAGAAACATTAAAAGAACAAGATAGAAATGACTTAATTAAAATGCATCAACAAGATTTATTGTGCAATGAAAAGAAAATGGTGAAAGACGTTTTTCTTAATGAAGAAGATAACTCTTTTGAGGTTTTAATTTATAGTGAAGCTAATGGTTTAGAGAAAAGACAAATTCTTGGAAAGAAAGATAATATTTGAGTGTATAAAGATAAGGAATTAACATTTTCTGAAATTAATAGATTTAACTTTAAGAATAACAATATTTTAAACAAAAATAAAGATGATGAAGTGTTAGAAAAAATCATTAATAAAAATGGAACAAATCAATATCAAAAGGCAGAAATTAGTGAAAATTTAGAAAGCAATAATTTATCAAAACAATTAAAGATGTTGAATTAAAGGAAAGAATATGTATATTAAATTATTAAAAAATCGTTTAACAAATGAATTATCAATGATCAATGACGAAAGAATAGAAAAAGTATTCTTTAATAATAAAACTAATGCTTTATTGGATATTATTAATAATTTGCAAACTATACACGATGATGATAATGATATCTCAACTAATGAAATCTATTCAATTAAAAATAATAAATTTACTTTATATAAAGCAAAAATTATTAACAATATTAATGATGTTCAAGATAAAAAGCATAACTTTCTTTATATGTTAAAAGACAATAATGTATGAGATTTTTATGCTATGGATAAAAACGGAACATTTAATCCAAATTTTAAAAAATATATCAATAAAGAGTTAAAAGAATTTTATAAAATAAATCAGTGAATTTATGATTGTAATAAAACAAAAATATATTATGTTGAATTAATTGATGAAATTATCTAAATAAATTATTCAAACAATTTATAATAGTTTTATCATTCACTACTATAATATGATTTCTAAATCCATATTTTTCATCAAAGATAATATTATAGTTAGAATAAAAAACAACATAAGAATTAGAATTGGGTAAATCATCCTTAACATAGTTAAGAAATTTATATTTATTTAATTCTTTTGTTCCATCTGGTTTTAACACTAAAAAATTTTTATTTTTAGCTGTGTAATTTAGTGTTCTATCTACTCCATCATAATAAATAAAATATAGAATTTTATTATTCTTTTTTGCAATTATATTTGATACTTTAATGAAGCACTTTTGATCATTAATAGATAAATTTAATAGATTTTTATTTTTATTAATAATTTCTTCTTTATTTTCGTTTTCTAAAACTAAATCAAAATCATCTTTTAGAAAATCTTCAAGTTCTTTTTTAGTCATATTTACTCCAATTAATTATTTAATTTACATATTAAATTATACAAAAATGCTAAAAAGTTTCAAAATTGAAACCTTTTGCAAATTATTCTTGATTTTTGGGTTATTGTGTAAATATACAAGCAAAAATCAAAGAGGTGAATTATGAGTTATTACGTGAGAATTGATATAAAAGTTCCTTGAAAAAATAATGATGAAAATAGTCTTAAAATAGTTGAACAATACTTACATAGAAATTTTGATGCAACTGATATTCAAATTGGTAGAGACTATGTAATTTTTGATTATTTAGCACACGGGGATTATGATGATTGCTTTAAAGAAATTATGGAAGAATTAGTTAAAAGTGAATTAGTTAATATGGATCAATGGAAAGAATACTTAAAGGATAATGATTTTTATTTCAACTTTTATGAGATTGAAGATCCAGAAGAAAGTTTTGATAGTGAAGATGCATTGAATTTCTTAAAGCAATTTGAAGAAGAAAATAACAAAAAAAGAAAAGAAGGAGAATAGAAATGATTAATAATAAAAGAACATCTTTTTATGTAAAAAATGAATATATAGATGTTGTTGAAAAATTTAAACTAATTCATAACAAAAAGCGTTTTTCTGATGCTGTTTGTAAGTTAATTAAAGAATCTATCAAAAATGCTAATAATGAGGTTGAATAATGAAAAGAGCAGTTAGAAGATTTTTTCTTGGAATTGGTCTTCTATCGTTATTAGCTATACCTTTAACTTTTTTAATCTGTAATATAGCTAATAATTCAAGTGTTAATAATTATAAGAATTCTCTTAACACTGTGAATAATGCTTCGAAGAATAAAGCAAATTATAGTATTGATAATAAATCTAATAAGATAGAGGATAACGTTGATTTTAATAAGTATATAACTAATGAATTAAATTCTATAAGAATGAATAGTGATTTAATTACAAAAGTTTAGTTTTCTGGAAAAATTGATTATGGAATTATGTTCTATTTATCAGGGACTGTTAATGACTTTAGAACAACAAAAGCTCCTACTGAATTTGAAAAGGTTTCAATAACTTTTGAACCCTCAATAAATGAAGCTGGTTTTAAATTGAAACCAATTTTACCCGAATTTGCACACAAAACTATTAATTTAAAAGATGGTAGTGGAATGAACCCTGCTGTAAAAGTTCCTTGAGGATTATCATCAATCGGTGCATCAACTAATCAAATTCCTGTAGAAAATCATTTGAAAACAAATCTAATAAATTACAACGATTATATTGATCAGCAATATCCTAATGGTTATCCTAATAAACCATCTAAAAAAACATTTTATCCTTTCAACGATGCTACTAAAAATAAATTAATTAAAATAAATGATACACACAAGAAAGAGTTTTTTGATTTTTATCAACTAATAATTCATAACGATCAAGCAGGTTGATATTATTTTACAGCAACAATAATTCTTCCTAATTCATTATGAATTTTAAACAATGGTGCAGATTGTACAATTAAGTTTGATGATGAATCTAATAATTTTTTTAATCAATTTATTTATCAACAAGATAAATATGAAGTAATCAAATATTTTAATTTTGCTTTTGATATCTTAAATCAAGAAGATAAACAAAAACTTATTAATGGTAATGATGGGAATGGATGAACCGTTAGAGATTTAAATAATGGTACAATGCCGTCATTGATTAATTGAAATAAGAATTTAGATACTTTATTTCAATTAGAAAAAATTAGTGATTTAATCCTAAGAATTAATGTAGCAGCAAATAATGCTCAATTAGGTTCTGGTTGAGCCACAGCATTTAGAAGAATGATTAATGTTATAAAAAATTATAAATTTTCATCATATGATGAATTGGAAAAATTATTCTTAAAATATGAAGATAATGGTAATCAAAATAATATAACCTTAAAAGAGTTTGAAGATGAACTTTCTAAAATGGAGACAAGTTCAAATAACTTTAATAATAATATTAGTAGATTAGATAATGATTTAAGATCAAATGGTATATATACTCCATCTATGAGTATAGGTACAAGTATTCCAAATATAACTGTTACAGATGATAATATTAGATTTGCACCATATAAGCAATTATCATTAATTATTAAGGGTTATTTAATATCAAATGATATTGTTTGTGATATTGATACAAGTGTGCAAAATAATGCAGTTACTTCACAAAAAACAAAAAATTTAACATTATATAATTCATTAAACGGAGAAATAAATAATGATTCATTAAAGAATGCTTTTATTGATGTTCCAGAAGTTGATGATATCAATATTTTTCAAACAATTTCAATTAATAATATAAGAATTAAAAATAGATTAAAAACAAAATTTGTAAATATTGATAGTAGTGAAAATGATTCTTATAGATTTAATAAATTAAATAACATTAGAAATATCAAAATTAAATATGATGCTACATCAATGATGTTTAGTAATTTTAATTTTGCTAATTGAACTGCAAATAAAGATGCTATTGGAATAGATTTGAATAGATATCTAAGTCAATTAATTAAAATCCAAGATAATAATGTAAAAAGTTTCTATGATAAAAAAATAGACAGTGAAGGTGACTTTGTTTATCAACAACCAGATTTTGTTGATACTAATACTAAAAATGATATTTTAAATGTTTTAAATAACAAATATGAGTTTTTAGATGAAACAACTCAAACAATTAAGAAGGTATCAGCACCAATTTGAATTACCTCAGCTGTTTATGATGATTATCAACAACAAATAGCTGATGATATATATTCATTAATCCCTGAAAACATCAATATGTTTTTAACAAAATTTAATAATAGTGATTGGGTTGAAGCTTTTAAAAAATTCGATATTGAAGTTGATGGTGAAACTAATAATCCAATTTTTGTTCCAAATCAAACAGATGGAGAGTTTTTTGTAGTTACAAAGATTAAGCGTTTATTTAGACAAACACAATATCAAGGGTTTGTTAATCAATGCAAAAACAATAACATTCCTCCTATAGTTTTAATTAATAGCAAATATGATAAGACTAATCCAAATGATCAAGCAATTAATCCAAATGGAGATGGATATTTCTTAGTGAAATTAAAAGCTTGTTTTAATTCTACGTATTCAACAGATATTAATAATTTAAGAAGATATAATGTAGATTTAGCAATTAACTCTGATAAATCAATTAGTAGTCAATTAATTAATTTTAATGATAATGTTTTAGGTGGAGATAATTTTAAATCTACTATTAATACAAATAAATATTTTATTCAAGATTTTAAGGACAGAGAAAACAATACTTTCTTTAAAGATGAATTTTGAGTACAAAAGGATTATTTATTAAATACTAATAAAGTATGAAGTGATATATTATCACCTGAAGGGACATTAATTCCAGCTAATATTAAAAATAACGCAGTTAGCTATTTTAAAGGAAAAATAAATGATAAGTTATTGGATTATTTGATTGAGACTAATGGACAAGAATCTGTTGAAGTTCAAGAATATTTACAGTATCAAACTAAAATGACTGATTATAATTCAATGTATAATATTCTTGCTAATAATTACACTATTAATAGTAAGAAACCGATTCTATTTGACAACAAGATATTAAATGATGGTTTGGATGCATATACTATTTACAATGATATTCAAAAAGAAATTGTTGTAATTGAAGTAAATTTGACTAATCCAAATATCACTCCTGAAGTAAAATTACAATTAGAACAACAAAAGAAGCAAAAAACTGAAAAACTAAATACAACAAAATTTGCACAGTTTTTAAATGCAAATGAAAAAGATCCAAGAGCACCATATTCAAATGATGAAATTATGATGCTATTCACTTCAATTAGCAATATTGTTAATAATATTATTAATGCTGAAAATAAAGATGAACATGATGAATATTTAAGTGAAACATTTAAAAAGTTTAGAGCAAATTGAAATAGTGCAAATGATGGTGGAAGTATTAATTATAACGGTGAAGTAATTAATTATGGTGAATGAGTCACTTTACAAAAAGAATGAATTGATGAACATGATTTATCAATTAAATACAAAGATGAAGCAAAAGCAATCTTTAAGCAAGATTATGATTATTTAATTAATGATTTAGTTAATAAAGTTGCTTTTAATATTGGTGAGCAAGTAAATAATAATTTAGTATTTAGTAGTATTGAGGAAATGATTCAAGATCCATTAATAAAAATCATTTTTGAAAAATATAATCTAAATATTGATGAAGCATTTATTAAGCATAACTATAATTTTGGTTCAAAAGAATCTAATTATGTATATTACACATTAAATGAAAATTATAAATTACCATTTAATATTTCAACTAAAAGCATTAATAATCAACAATATTTTATATTAGAAAATAATGGTAATTTGGTTTTAGATGTAGGATTTGATTTCTTATGTGAATTAGCAGAAATTAAATATGTTGATAAAAATAAAACATTTTATAAAGTATTTAACAAAAATCAATTTCTATATGATTCTTTAAATAAGGGAAATGATATCGCAAAGCAAATTAAAGATAAGCGTGAATACATTTTGAATTTGTCAAAAGCTCAAAGTGATTATTGAACAAAAATAAATGTTGGAGCAATATTATTGGTAACTTTATTACCAATCGGTGTTTTGTCAGCAATATTATTAATTATTTGATTAATTAAATCAAAGAAAAGAAAATCAAGTTTCTAAAAGAGGTAGAAATGAAAAAAATCATTATCAAGTGTTTTTTGGTTTTAGTCGCTGTAAGTGCATTAGTACTTGAAGGTTTTTGCTATGCAAGTAGAAATAATAATCAAAATCATTTAGTTTCTTCTCAAGTTGATGCAATAAATTCAAAAAATACAAGAAACGCTGAAATGACAAAATCAAGTAGTACAAATCAAAATTTAGAAATATTAGATGATATAGCTAAAATTAATGTAGAAGATAGCAATTATAGGGTTAGAGGAATTGCTAATTTTGATGAATATGTACAATATAGAACTACTGATGCATGAAATAATTGAAATTCTCCACAAACTCTACGTTCTTTAGATCATAGAAATAAAATTAATTTTGGAATTAAAACTCTAATAGGTAATAGAACTATTGATACATTTAATTTTGCATGAGAAGGTAATAATGTTAAAGTTAATGGTGATTTTGGTAGTAATCAATATACAAGTGATTACGATAAACATCCACAAAAAATTGATGGTTCAACCAAAACACCAAGCAACATTGTGATTAAAGAAGTTAGTGTTCCAATTAAATTCACAGCAGATGAAAATGTTAAAGATTTAAATGGTATTAATTATTTTATTAAAAAATTAAGCTTTGATGAAATTAATAAAGAAATGTTGAATAAATATAATGAAGTATCAACTGATAATAGTAGATGAGATTGATATAAACCTGAAATAAATTGAAAGTGAAATTATCATCCAGTTAAATATAAATTTGGATATGGAATAACTGCACCATATGGTTTTTTATCTGGTGGTACAGCTTGTAATTGATTTACAGAATTTGCAGGGTTAGATGAAACAATGAAGAGTCAAATTGATAATCAGATACTTGGAGCAATTAGTTTTAAAAAAAATAAGATTGTTTCACCAACGGGTTTGATTAATTTTACCTTTGAAAATTTAATGGAAGACAACAATGGAACAATTTGAAATGGTTCAACTATTCAACAAACTACAAGAAATATTTTAGGGTTTAATAAAACTTTTTGAGATTTTTATGGAATAAATTATGCTAACAAAATCTTAAAAGAAGTTTATGATAACATAATCATTCCTTCAGTACAAAATTATATTGATATTTCACAGTTATACAGTCCATTAAAACCGTTAGCACCTGATGGATATATAAAATGATATGAAAATATCAATCATAATATGATTTTTAGAACAGATGCTAAATTTAACAAAACAAAAGTTTTAGCTTTTATTGGAGACATCAATTCATTAGCTTTTTCCAATGTTTATGATTTAAATAATGCATATTACACATTATTGAATAATCCAGAAAAAGATTATAAAGGAATGCCAGTTGATGAAAATAGTTATGCTAAAAGAATAGTTGATATAAATGGAAACTATTTTGTTAAAAAAATTAATAATTGAACATTAGATGGTTTTGCGAAATTTTACAATGCTTTATTAATTGTTTTTATAAGCTATGATATTGTTGCTAATGCAACAGTTAAAACTAAAAACAAAGAAGAACAAATTAGAGATGAAAAAGGTAATGTTAAAGACATTGTTATTTGAGATAGTAAAAAAACAAATTGAAACTATGATTTTATTAATGATATTGGTAAAGATTACATTCAATCTAATGTGTTAAATTTTAAAATAGACACATTTAAAATTATTCCTTCAAAAAATAAATCATTATCAAATAATGTTGAAATATCTAATATAGGAGAATTTACTTATCAAAATGCAACAGATAAATGGTTTAGTATTAAATATAGATTTAATGCAATACCATTTAATTTATTAACACTAAAATCTGTCTATGAAACAAATGATTATAGACATTTTTCTGTTTTTAGTGATTACACAATTAACCAATTAGTTAATTTGAATAATGGGAAAATTGAAACAATAGATAATAGTGGTAACAAAGTTACCAAAGAATGATATGTTAATGATTTTCAAATATCTCCAGAGTACAATGTAAATAAAATCATTTTAGATTCGTTGAATTGAAGTTTAAGAGCATATGTTAGAGATGTTGAAGGAATTGATTATGTTGTTAATGGATATTCTATTTTTGGTGAAGTTATTTCAGGAATAGGAATTGGAGATTTAAATAAGTATTTTGATTTTGATAAAAAACAACCATTTTTTAATTTAGAATCATGAGAAAATGCTTTATCTACATTTAGAATTTTAGTTGATGATGAATATAGAAGATATCCTCTTTTTGCTTCTTCTGTTGATAATAATACGATTTATTGTATAGCTACAATTCCATATTGAATCTATCCAGATGGAACACATGGAAATTTTGAAAAAGTATATTCACAAATTTACAATAATGAATTCAAAAGAATCAATGATGAAGATGTCTTTGATCATAGATTCTATACAATGACTGAAGTTGAACCATTTAGTAGAATCAAAAGTGATGGGGATTTTGATAACAACGGATATTTTTTAGTAAAAATGAATGTTGGTTCAAGTAATAAATCGTGAGCATCACCTAATAGAAATATGAATGGATATACAATCACTAATTTTGATGATATAGAAAGACAATATCTATTACCTCCAGATAAAAGATCTAATAAACCTTGAGAACATGCAGGTATTAGTCAAATTATCAACGCAGTTAATCCAGATGGTACAACAAGATATTGAGTTAATAATAAAAAGAAAATAGTTGAAGAAAACTTCTTCAATACTGAAACCTACTACATTAATGATTGAGATTTGAATTGAGATTTATTAATGGAAGATTTGAATATCTATCCAGATACACAAAGATATAAAATACTTAAAGATAATGCTATAAATTGAATTAAATATTCAAAAAAATATACAAAAGATGAAGCAAATAAAATCCTAAATAATACTGATGAATATGATTTAGTTAAGCAAGCATTAGAATGATATACAAAAAACTCTATCATTGAAATAGATATTAAAAATTATTGATTCAGTGATATTTCAATGTTAGCTATTGATCCAATAGTGAAAGCATTAACTGAATTTTATGGTTATAATTGAACAAAAGATTTAATAACAAAAAAAGAAGTAACTGTATTAGGACATAAGACAGGTTCATACGAATATGTATTAAATTCAAAGTTTTTTGAAACTCCTTTTAATGGTAATAAATTTACTAAAAATTTAAGAATTATTAAAAGACCAGATAACCAATATGGTATTGTTAGAAAAGATGGAACTACTCAATCAATAGCTACAATAAGAATGCCTAATGCAATCTTTAGAAGAATGATTAAAAAAGGAATAATTGAAACTCCTATATATTGAGATGATATTCACTACAATCCATTTGAACAAGAAGGTAATATTTTTATTGAAAATATCAAAATGGCAATGATAGGAGTTGAAGGGGTTTGAGTGAATAGAGATGCTCCTAACTATACACGTGATGGTAAATTAATTAAACAAGATTTAAGAAAAGAATTAAACTCTTTAAACATTATTTATATTACAGTTATTCCTATTTCAGTGATATTAATTATTGCAGCTATTTTTGTATTGATCAGTATGATT
>CASEIK010000057.1 GCA_949288005.1 uncultured Mycoplasmataceae bacterium
TATATTCTTTTTTAAATTTTATAAAATCTTGTTCATATAAATCAAAAAAATATATTCATTCATTTTTAGTTAATCATGGAACTTTCTTTTTCATTTTTCTCCTTTTGTCCCATTTTTATGTCCATGTGTAGATTTAAACAAGTATTAACAACTTTACTATCACTCATTTTTTTATCTTTCGCAATTTGTTTCACTTTTTCAACAACAGATTTTTTAATAGTTCAATGAGCTGAAACAGTTAAGTCTTTTTCTTCTTTTATATCAAATATATCTTTTTTCATAGAATTAATTATAGCATAATTATAGTTTAAAGTTTCTAACTCAATAAGGATGTTCATTTAGCAGTGTTTTTGAATTAATAATAAATGTTTTATCTATTCATTCTAAATGTTTTTTTATTTCTTGTTCATCTATCTTATCTAAATAGATTATATTTTTATAAAAAAATGGCTCAATATAGATTTGACTTTCATCATCAAAAATAATTGAATAAGAATATATTTTATTTTGAAAATTACTTTTAAATCTTAAATTTACACTAAATTTTTTAGATTTTAATTCTTCAATAAATTTTTTATTATCTTCTAATTTAATAATCTCATCAAGATTAAATTTAACTTCTTTGTATTCTCTTCCTGGACCGCTTAAAAAACCATATAATCTCATCTTATCAAATGATGGACATAATGAAATAGATGATTTCTCTATTATTTGAATAAATGAATCTTTATATGTTATTTGTTCTCTATCTCCAACAACAGACATAATATATTCATATTTATTAATTGTTTTCTTAATATATTCAATTTTTCTAATTGATTTCTTTCAAAATCTATAAAAATAAAATATTTCTTTTATGGTTAATTTATTTGATCAATTTGTATCTTGTAGAGTAAAAGGATCAAAATTATTATAATTCTTTTCTATTAAATATCTAAATTTTGGAAACCCTTCTGCTAAGAATGATTGACAAATCAATTGCAAAGTAATATTCATTGTTCCATCTAATGTATATAGAAAACAAGGGTTTAAATAGGAATATATATTGTAAAAATTTTCAATTCTTATAAAACTTTTATTAATCATTGTTTTTTTAATATATGGATATATTGAGAAAAATAAAAGTGTAAAAATTGAAATAATGATTGAGATTATACCAATAATAACTTCTCAATTCATATTTTAATTTTACCAAATTTCCCACAAAATTAACCAATAGAGCGAAGAATATATCTCAAAAGCACTTTTACAAGATGGACATTCTACTAAGGAGATATCAAAAACTGATATTAACAATGAATATAATAAAATTACAAATAATATTTATTTGAAAATCCAAGTAGTTGGAAGATTACTTCAATATGATGATACAGGTCCATTATCTAGTGAATTAGCAAGCAAATTTATTGAAGAAAAAAATCATTATACTTGTATGCCACAATATTTATTCAATTTAGTAAATTTTATTCATAAACTAACATTGGACAATTCTTTTGATTTTCGATTAGAAAATAATAAATTGCAGATAGAATATAATAAAAATAAAAAATCAACTATTATTAACAAACACTTTTATGAGTTTGAAAATCAAAATATTATATTAATGACAAGTGACGAACAAAAACAATTAAAAAAAATAATATTGATAATTATATTAATCATAGTAAATATGAAAAATGAAATGATACATATATTCAAATTAATAAAAACAAAATTAATGTTGTATCAGATATTCATGTGGTTTCAAATAGGTTCCCTTTTAAAAACTATAACTTCAACATATTAGCAGGAGATATTTTCGATGAAAAAATATTTGAAAATGAAATAAGAGGTATTGGTGTATTAGGCAATCATGATATTCATACATTATTCATTAATAATTTAAATCAATTTCAAGAATATGAAAATGAAGAATGATATAAAATTCTACTCTCTGAAAATTGAGATTTATCTAGTATCTATTTTCCTTATAATGATTTAGAAATAATCAATAAATTTAAAAAATTATTTTCTTTGCATTTTCCTAATATAAAGCTTATTGATAATGAATCACTTATCTATAATGGAATAAAATATATTGGAATTTTTAACCCATGATGCATCTTAAAAAATAAAAACAAATATGATGAGCTCTTTATCAACATTTTGAAAAATGAATTAACTAAAAATAATAATCTTCCTACTGTAATAATTTCCCATGCACCATTATTTAATGAAATTTCATTATTAAACAAAAATTCAAAATCATATAAAAAAGAATATTTTTGCACAATATATGATAAATTTTCGAAATTAATATCCAAAAATAATGTGCTAGGTTTTATTCGTGGTCATCTCCACATTCCAGCATTCAGTTCAGGTTGAGAAAAATACATTAAAATTAAAAATAAAAAACTTTTTATTATTTGCTCTATATATTCTAGACTTAACTCAGGAATAGATTTGTCTTTATGCATAGAAAACATCAAAAATAAATAATTGTCTTTAAATAATAAGTCAAATCAAAACAAATTAATTATTTGTTCATAAAATTAATGTTTTGTTTAAGAGGGAAATCATATTTAATTAATTCTTTTCCATCAAGATTTTCATTATGAAGACAATAAGCACTTAGTTGATTATTATAATAGGTCTTGCAATAATAAATTGTCTCTTGCAAATCAATA
>CASEIK010000058.1 GCA_949288005.1 uncultured Mycoplasmataceae bacterium
AAAAACATTATGTGATACCATATTTATGTACTCCTTGTTTTAAAATTGTGTGGAAGTACAATTAAATACAAACTTCAGTTTGTATTTTTTTATGTACTATGTTGATTATACAACTTGTGTAAAAAGATTATAGTTTCAACAAAAATTAAATGATGTTGTGAAAACATTCTAATTAAAAGTATTTTGCTAAGTTAGAAATATTAGAATGGATTTAAATATATGGGCTAAAGACTCTAAATTAAGGAAATCAATTGTTTTGATCTGATTTAAACAAGATTAAAATATACTTACTATAAAGTTTGGAAATTGATTTAATTAAAGACTCTTATTGGCACATAAAAAGAAAATAAAATTCGATGATGAAAAGGAATCAGAAATAAAATCTATAAAATATATAATGTAGTGATTACTTAAGACATAATTTTATTGAAGTTAAAGATTATCCATTATTGAGAATACCTGAAATAATGTGAAAAACTAATAAACAAAAAATACTTGAAGAAATTAGTAAAAGAATTAATAAATAATTACTGTTTTATTGATTATTTTATAATTAATATATGACAAAAAAAGATACAAAAAATTTTAATAATTATAAAAATATCATTGATAATGTCTTAAAGATTAGTATGTTTTGTGAAAACAAAAATTTTGCTGATAGTGTATGTGAAGAATTTTATAAGTATTTTTGTGAGGTTTCTAATCTAATCAATGTTTATGAAGAGGATGAAACAATAGGAGTCTTGTGTGCAATCATTCATGATGGAACTCAAAATGATACAACCATTAACTTTGATAATATTAAAGTATCTAGTGAAAATGAAAGACAATACATTGAATTTAGAAGAAGAATCAAACAAGGATATAAAAGTATGTATCTCGATTGTGATGCTGAATTAGAATTTTTTAGTTCTATTAAAAAAGGATTAGGTATTGGCCAAAAATTAATTGAATGCTTCCATGAACAATTAAAGCAAAAAAATATAACTGAATATCATCTATTTACTAATGAAATGTGTGATTACAAATGATATATGAATCATGGTTATGAAATCATTAAAAGTATTGAAATTGATATAAGTGATTTAAACCATATATTTTATGAACAAAAAACATTTAAATTATTCTTATTTAAAAAATCTATTAATGACTAACATAATTAGTGCTTAAATATATTATCATAATGATATTTTATATATTCAGTAGATTTTTCTTTTGATAAATCATTACTAATATTCATAAAGCATGGTTCAAATGTTTTAATCAATAAATCATTATCTTTTCTTTCTAATTCTTTGGAAACAATTACTTTTCAATCATCGGTAAAACTAAATAATCCTCTATCATAAAGTTTATGATGATTGCAACATAATAGAATCCCATTATTCTCACTATATCTATCTTTGTCATTATCACATTTAGAAAAAGGTTTAATGTGTGCTGCTTGCAATAAATATGGCAAATCTAAACAGCATATTCTACATTTTTTGTCTCTTTCAAAAATTATTTTAGAAAAAATGTGTTGATATTTTCTGGTTTTTATTCTTGTAGTATCAAATTCACTTGATCCATCAATAATGGTTTGGAGTAAAAAATTTTCATAATTAATAAGTTCATCTAATGATAACCCATTATAATCTGGAAGACATTTTCATAAACATTTTTTGCACATTCTAAAAGATATACTCTTAAATCAGCAAGATTATTCCCATCATTAATATTTATTTTAATCCATTTTTCCTTCCTATTTATCTGCCAAAAATCACTACCACTAAGCTGTAAATGAAATGCAGGATTTTCAAAGATATTTGTAACAGTTTGTTTTTTAACATCCTCATTATATATTTCATATCAAGCTTCCTTTGATTTATGAGTTTTTAAGAAATTAAAAAATATTGGAGAATTAGTTAATAAATCATAATACATTTTAGTAATAGGTGAATCATTATTAATATATATTTTGTTATTAAATAAGAAGTTAGAATCTTTAACAATTTCAAGAATTGAAATAATTAAAATTGGTTTATATGGATATTTATAACCACTAAAACATATTTCACCCTTTCCACCAGAGTTTAATGGTGCATTCTTGTTCAATTGAACAACAAAATCTCTAATTTCTTTATTCCACATATTATAGATTATATACCAACTATAGTTGGGTATAGCTCTATTTATTTTTGGATGAAGATTTAACTATTATGTTATTTTTATCATTTAATTTTCTATATTGTTTGGCAGTTATAGATCTTATCTCATTTATTTCTTTAATTGTTATCTTTTTATTAAAACCAAAATGATTCATAGCTTCATTAAATTCATGAATTTTATAACTCCAAACATATTGGTCGCCTTTATTCTTATAATCCTTGTAATTTTCAATTTGTGTCATAATTCTTAGGATATTGGTTTGAAATTTTTTGGGACTATACCAATCATCTATTTGTTGTCATCTTAAATAAAATAACTTCATATATAAATCATCATTCTTTATTTTAATTTTCATATCAATCAAAACCCTGTACATTCCATTATAAATAACCTGACTCAAATATAAATTAGGGTATTCATCTTTTAATTTCTCAAATCTATTTTTAAGCTTATAATCGTTTTTATCTTGAATTTTTTTTGCTAAAATATCAATTCTTTTTTGTTCCATTCATGAACCATAAGGACAAGAAGTACAACCTAATCTATTGAATCTTAGTTTTTGTTTTTCTAATGGTAGCTTATGATCAAAATTATATGCAGGGTTAACATCTATATTGTATTCTGAAATATATTGTCAAACATCCTTATCAGTTCAAATAGATAATGGTCTAGATTTTTTCTTATATCTAGAATATATATTACAACCATCTCTCATTCATGATTTTTTTCTAAGTTGTGATTCTTCAGCCATTGTACCAATAAAAGAAGGTCTCATATCGTGTTTTAAATTACCTTTAATATAATCACAACATTTTTCAGAAAAGAAATATGAATCATTATATTTTTTAAAGTAATTTTGCATTTTTTTGTCATCTAACTTTGGTCAATCACTAAGCATTTGGTCATCTAATAGGAACAATCTATTTCTGCCTAATTTAAATCTAGATGTACTATTTGTTTCTTTATTTACACCAAAAAATCATTGAGCTAAATTATTTTTTGTCTTGCTATTTTTAACTCGATTAATAATAGTTGATATTTGCTTTGAGAAAATAGGATAACCATTTTGAGATAAAATCTCATTCCATGTCTTTTTTGGCATCACAATATGTTCAGATTTCAAAAGTGGATATTCTTGTCTATATTTTTGAATTGTATTTCTAATAAAAGTTATTGTACTAGGAAAAGTAATTTCAGTAGCATAAACTGGTACTATATATATTCTACAATTCATCTCCTTATGGGTCTTTAACACTAAATCTAATAAAACAGTTGAATCTTTTCCACCAGAAAATGAAACAGTTACTTCATCTAAATTATCTTTTTCACATTCTTTTATAAATTCTTTAATTTTCTTTTTTGCTCAAAATATTTTATCTTTTAGTTTTCAATGCAATAATTCATCAAAATGAGATTTTCTAACTTCTATATCAACAAGATTTAATTTATTATTCATAAATCAATACCTTGATTTTATTAATGATCAAGTAAAAAAATAACCAACTATAGTTTATTTTTTTAATATATTAATTTATGATCATATAATAATTATCATATGAATAGCTATAAGTTAACCACCCCCCCCCCGACAAGTTTTGGATCTGGTTCTTATGAACCAGATATCAAATCATTTTTGATTGAATTGAGAACAAAAATATTAAACATCTCAATTGATAAATTTGTATCATATATGAATTGATCTAATGAAAAATATTATCAACAAATAGTTAATGGATATAAAACAAAAGAAGGAATTAGAAAATATAAACATCCAACAATTAATTATTTATTTAGCAGCTTAAACTATGCAATGAATAATCATGATGTTTTTATTGAACATAAAAGTGATATTAATAAGTTAATTTTTAAATATATAGTTAAGTGATAAAGCCTATATTTGGGTAATGTAGAATAGTTTGTGGAAAGTATCTTTCTCCTTACAGGGGGCTAGATACTTTTTTCTAGCTCTTAATTTATACCATAAAATTATGGTCAATCAAATTCTCTTGAAATATTATTTTAATTTGTTGATAGATAATTCCTCAATTTTGAACTCTAGAAGTTCATTTTGATACTTGATTTTGAATTGCAAGATATACAAGTTTTTCAAGTGATTTGACATTTGTAAAATTATTTTTTGTTTTA
>CASEIK010000059.1 GCA_949288005.1 uncultured Mycoplasmataceae bacterium
TTACACAATAACCCAAAAATCAAGAATAATTTGCAAAAGGTTTCAATTTTGAAACTTTTTAGCAAAAAGCATTATTTTGCTATTGTTTTGAAACTTTAAAATAAATAAAAATTATTTATTAAATAAATTACTAATAAACATTATTATCAAAATAATTGGTAAAAAAAGACATAAAAGCACCATAATGAATATTCAAATACAAGTAAATAAAAATTCTTTCATATTAACTCTAAAAATTAATATTGCTTATTCATAATATAAATTCCTAATTTTCTATATTTAGAACCTGCTAATCTTAAAACAGGTTTTATTCTTTCATTTATATTCTTTTGTATCATTAGTTCATTCACTCTATAAAATCGCATCCAGAATTTCTTTTTGTTTTAGGATTTCATTTTTTGTTTGAACATTCTTTTAATGCTTTACCTGTTGATGTTTTCTTAAAGAATAAATCACCACCACATTTAGGGCATACACCACATACTTCTATATTTTGATTTTCATTTTTTAAAGAAACATTTTTATATAATTTATCTTCAAATTCATTTAGAAAATCTTTCAAATAACTTTTATAATCAATTAATCCTTCAGCAATTTTATCTAATGAACTTTCCATATTTGAAGTAAATGTATAATTGATTAATTCATTTCAGTTGCCATTTAAGATATCATCTGCTTTTCTACCATTTTCAGTTGTAGAAATTATTTCTTTTTTATCAACAACTGTATATTTTCTTTGTTGATTTACTTCAACAGAAGAAGCATAAGTTGATGGACGACCAATTCCTAATTTTTCTAATTCACTAATTAATGTTTGTTGTTTAAATGGTGCAGGTGGAGTGGATGTTGAACTTTTTATCATATTCTCATAATTATCTGCTTCATAAATTTGATCTAATGAGAAATTAAAAATATTATCTTCTTTATTAACGTTTAGATATTCATTAAAACCTAAATCAACAATAACTTTTGCTTCTGCTGTAAATTCATCTTTATTGTTAATAAAACTATATTTAGTTTTTTCAACAATCATTGGGTTCATAAAATTAATAATGGTTCTTTGATAAATGATATTGTATGCTTCTCTTAATTGACCATCTAAATTCTTACCCAATTCATCTATATGAACAACTCTTATAGCTTCATGTGCATCCTGCGCTCCACCACCTGATTTATTAAATCTAAATTCTTTATTAGCTAAATGAGGATATTTTTCTTTAACAAAGTTATAAGTTTCATTGCAGAAATCCTCACTTATTCTTGTTGCATCAGTTCTTGGGTATGTAATGTATCCAGTTTGATAAAGTTCTTGTAAAATCTTTTCAGCTTGTTTAGAATTAATTTTTAATTGTTTAATTAATTCTGCTTGAGCTGTTGATGTTTTAAAAGGTTTAGATGGATAATTAATTGATTGTTCTGGTTCTGCAATATGAAACAATTTAAATTTATTATCTTTTAAATAATTCATTTGATAACTAATAGCCGATTCTTCTGTTAAGAAAGTATATGGTTTTTCTAAATGATTACTAAATAAAGATAAATCATTATATGAATTAGTATGTTTTAATTCAATACCTTGAATA
>CASEIK010000060.1 GCA_949288005.1 uncultured Mycoplasmataceae bacterium
TTTCTTTCACTATATTCTTTTTTAAATTTTATAAAATCTTGTTCATATAAATCAAAAAAATATATTCATTCATTTTTAGTTAATCATGGAACTTTCTTTTTCATTTTTCTCCTTTTGTCCCATTTTTATGTCCATGTGTACTGAAATGCCTAAATCAACAATAAATTTTTATGGATTTAAACCTATCTTGCAAATTACAAAAAATTCAGATTCTAATTTGTTATTATACATCTTAATTCCAATAATTTGTGTGGTTGTTCTTGTAACCATTATGCAATTATTATAATTATTAAAAAAGAAAGAATAAACCAGATTATAATGGTGGTCATGATTATGGTTAATTCTAAAAGTGTAAATAAAAATTAACAAAAACAAATTTAAATTTTATCTCCAACTATAAATGGGTGGTTCCCATTGATTAATTGATTAATGGATGTGATTTTTTTAGATGGAAGTTGAACAAGTTCCAAACAAATATCAAAATCTAAAGTAGAAATTTGAATCCCGTTTTTTGATATTGAAATAATTGTACCTGGTGGTTGGGTTGATTTAATATTTGTTATACTTGAACTATAAACCTTAATATCTTGGTTCTTATAATGTATTTTAGCAATTGGTTTATCATTTAAACCTCTAATTAAATTATAAATTAATAAAGATAAATTATTAAAATCAATAAATGTTTGCTCTTTAGAAATGTTATAACCAAATGTAACTTTAGACTCATCTTGCTTATGTGGGATAATACTATCATCAAATATAATTGAAAAATCTGTTGAAACAATTTGTTTAATTAATTCACATAATTTAACATAAAGTGATGAATAGGTATCATTTATGTCTATTTGGACTTCATATTGTTTAAGTACATCTCCTGCGTCCATTTTTTTAACCATGTACATTAATGAAATACCAGTTTTAGATTCTCCATTAATAATTGCTCAATGAATCGGTGCACCTCCTCTTAATTTAGGTAGTAAAGAAGCATGAAAATTAATACATTTATACTTTGGTAAATTTAAGATTTTTTCTCCTATAAATTGACCATAAGCACAAGTGATAATCACATCAGGGTTTAATGATTTAAGATATTCATATTCATTATTGATATTTTCAGGTTGAAGAAATTCAATATTATGATCAATACAAAATTGCTTAACTGGACAAAACACAAAATTCCCATGTCTGTCTTTTTGCTTATCTGGCTGACAAAAAACTGCTAATACTCTAACATCATCCCTGTTATAAATTGATTCTAAACAAACCTTGGCAATCTCTGGAGTACCAAAAAAAACTACATTCTTCACATTAATCCTTCTTTTTTTGCTTTTGTTTTTGCTTTCTTAACTTTTTTTCATTAGCCTTTTTTTGTTTTTGTTTTTGTTTTTCTTCTTTATCTTTTAATGGTTGAATTCATTTCATCTCTTTTTCATAATCAACTTGATCACTAAAAACAATTCTTCTATCAGTGACCTTCTTTGAAACTTTTTCATAAACAATTTCTGCTTGAAGAATTCGTTCTGGATCCACAACATTAGTTTTTGGATTCTTAGTAGTATACACTAATAATCAAATCTCAGGTTCACGTTTGTTTCTTTGCTTTCTCTTAAGTTCTTTATATTTATTCTTATCAGTCTTTTTTAATTCTAACAATTCTTGTTTTTCTTGTTGCTTTTGTTGCTTATATTGAGCTTTATATGCTTTTGATTCTTTACTCAATTCCTCTAAATTCTTTTTTTTAACAGCAAAAAGACTAATAATTTCTTTACCATATTCTTGATTTTGCTTTAAATATTTTTTAACAGTTTGTCATGCTTCGTTGTCAGAACTAGTTTTTTTATTTCTAACAGGTGTAGGTTCATTTTGTTTCTTTTTCTTGTTTCTTCATCAAAGAAAAAAACCAATTGGAATAATAGCAATAATTATTAATGTTCAAAGTGAATTCATGTTAATTAAATTATAATATAATTTAATTAAAAATTATTTCCTAAAAGTAACTATTTCAATGTGATTTATGATGTTTTTTTCTAAATCTAACAGAAGATCTATTTGCTTTTCTAGATCAATACAAATATCTAATTTAGGTTTAGTAATAGGGTTTTTAGGTGCAAATAATGAACAAGAATCATCAAATGGTAAAATTGATGTTTCATATGTTTTGAATTCTTTAGCTAATGAAATAATTTTTTCTTTATCAAAAGTTATTAAAGGACGAATGATAACATTATTAATAGCTTGTGAAATACAATTCATTGATTCAATAGTCTGAGATGCAACCTGTCCTAATGCCTCACCTGTAACAATAGCATCATAATTATACTTAGTCACTAGATGAGATGCGATTCTAAAGAAACTTCTTCTTAATAATGTTATTCGGTAATTTTCTTTATTGATATGGGTTAATTCATTTTGAATTGGAGTGTAATTACAAATATATAATTTAGAACTAGGTTGTAATTTGTTTTCTAAATTAATTTTATTAACAAGCATTTTAACCTTCTCAACCACCTTCTCTGATGTGTGAGGAGGAGTTATAAATGTCAGAAAATCAACATTAAAACCCCGATTAAGAACTAATCTTGCAGCGACCGGAGAATCAATACCACCTGATAATAAGACTAATAATCTACCACTTGAACCAACTGGTAGACCATTAGTACATTTAATTTTATTAATGAATGCAACAATATAATCTTGTTTAACTTCTATATTAATTTTAATTTCAGGATTATGAACATCAACATGACAATCCTTATTTGACAAAATAAAGGAACCGACGTGTCTTTTAATTTCATCAGAATTCATACTAAATTGTTTGTCACTTCTTTTAGCTTCAACCTTAAAACTAAAATAATTAGATGGTAAAATAGATAACATTGCTTGATTTAACTCATTAATATCTTTACCAATTTTATAAGCAATTGCTAGAAAAGAAAATCCGGGAATAAACCTAATAATATTAATTAACTCATCTAATTCATAATCACTAATTTCATCAATGATGATGTAATCATAATAAAAATCAATCTTATGCCTATATTCATTTAGTGCAATTGATAAATTCTTATTTAAACATTCTTTAAAAAATTTCTGATTATTTCCTTTTAAACAAAGCTCACCATATTTTATATAAAGAACTTTATTCATTATTAGCCTCAGTATTAAATCATTCTCTATCTTCTTTTGTTAATTTTGGACTCATTCCAGTTTCAATGAAATTCTTATATCATTTAGTTCCATATTCAATATTTTTCTTAAATTCATTTAAATTAATTTCAAAATCAACTAGTCTAATTTCTCTATCATTAATGTTGCATTCATTAGGTTTTATATAATCTGATGTTTCTAGAAAACAAATAGCAAAGATGCCTTTATTAACATTTCTCAAATAACAATATAAACCCAATTGATACATATATTCACTTGGAACAACAATGTCATTATTTTTAAATCATTTAAGTCGCTTCTCATTTGGAATTTTAACACAAGGAGAACCATCGATATTTTTTTGCAAAACAAACTGATTATTAATTTTTCTAAAAACAAAACTATCAATTGATGAAGTTTTAATTTCAAGTATAGGTTCTTTTGGATATAACAAATTACCAGATGAATCAATAGGTTCTCCATCAGGGATTCCTCCAAAAATTTCGTTATCTTTAAACACATCATAACCTATTGATGAAGGATTATATTGTTTATAATTTATTCCAGTTTTTTGGCATACCCAATCCTTAATTTTAGGTTCTATAATATTTCCAGCATTAGCAAACAATTCCTCCATTGGTTCAGTATAAATATTAACCATCATCGCCCATGTTTTCACAGCAGATACATAATTACTTTGATTCAAAATAGAAGCGAATCTAGATCCTGTAATTTTTTTAAATCTTTTTCTATTAGCTTGCAAATATTCTTTAGATAAAACTATATGATTATCCTTTATGAAAAAATCTTTATTATAAATTTTAGTGAATGGCATGATTTTAAGCAACCTTTCTAAGTTTCTTATACTTATTTATAAATTCTATACAATTTTTGATTGCAGCTTCATAGTTGTTGTTAGCACCATAATTATCAATTATAGCCAATTCCTCTTGTCTCTCTTTGCTAAAATAACGATTAGCATAGATTCTTAATAGATTATATAACTCCTTTAAAACTAATTCACGTCTAACTGCATCTAATGAAACATTTAAAAAATCTTCAACACTTTTAATTCTTTGTTCAATCATTGATTTTTCACTATTATATTTAGTTACAAATTCTCTATTGATAATATCAATTAATTCCCGATTTTCTTCTGCCTTCTTAATGATTTCATTGTTTTTAATTTTTTGGTTTTTCATTAATTTAGCAATATGAAATAATTTAATATCTAAGTCAGCTAGTTTTAATGATAACTTCAAAAAATCGTCATATTTTTTATGAGTTAACTTATATAACTTCTCATTATCATCCTTGAAACTAATAATCATTTCACAAACTTCATAAATAGCTCTTACATTTGAAGCATAATCAAGTTTATTGGTTTTTAATGTTTTATCTATTTGGTCTAATTTATAACAAATGTTATTAGTTAAGTTAATATTATTCTCTGTTAATTCACAAATTTCTTGATCATGCTTGAAATTTTCCAAGATAGATTCATATGCTGACTTAATTGAATTATTATTTAAAATTGAATAAAAATAACTAGCACTTTCCTTAAGTGAAAAGAAATATTTGTCAAACAACATTTTATATGACTTTTCTAAAGTAATTTTTTGATGAATTGTTTCAAGTTCTTCTAAATTCATTCGTAATTTTTTTTTGACAACTTCAAAAGAATTTCGTTCAAACCTATTCTTAATATCATCTAAGAAACTTGTTGATTTATCTAAATATTTTTCAACTTCTTCTATATTTGAAATCACAGTTGTATTTGTATCAAGTTGAGACTTTATCATATCTATTAAACTTTGACAAGCTGTTACATATTTTTCAATCTCAAATAATTCATTGTAAAGTTTAAATAATTCCTTAATATTAACAATTTGATTCACAAGGTATTTATCAATATCCATAGAATTAATATAGTTTAATTTGATGTTTATGTTTTCAGTGGTTTCATCAATTTTTTCTAAAATTTTCTTATTCATCATTAAATCATCAAATGTTAAATTTAATGTTGTCTCAACAAAGAAGTTTTTGATATCAGAAATGATTGAGAACAAATCAACTGATAATTTAGACACATAATTACTATATTCTTCAGTGTTCAATGTATATTTCTTAAATTCGTCATATTCTTCTTGTAAAAGATCAACATTTCTTTTCGCTTGCTTAAGTGATCGATGGATAGAAATTAATGAATAAGTCTTAAGCAATTTAGAATTATTTGTCAATTGAGTTTTTAAAATTTTTAATTGTTCACCATAGTTCTTGTCTTTTTCTTGCAAATATTCAAGAATAGGTTGTAAATTTAAGTTATTATTCACAAGGTTTTGTACAGATTTTAAATTTGTACCAATTGAATTATTGTCTAAATAGTTAAACTTTGTTTTCAATAAATAATCTTGACCACGATAAACTCTTTTGGTTATAAAGATAATTGAAAAACCAATTAGGAATAGAACGATTAAAACTAACATTACTATTAATACAATAATTCAAGCCATTATTAAAAACTAAAAAAACCTCCTAAACTATTTATCAAGTTCTACATCGTCAAAAGAAACTTCAGTATCAGTATCTCTTCCAAAAACATTAATAGAAATCAAACACATTCCTTTTGATTCATCAATCGATCTAACAACACCAATTGAATCTTTGAAAGGACCAGATAATACCTTAACATTTTGACCTATAGAAAAATTAGCAACATATTTCTTTTTTTCGATAACAATTGAATCATCATTTTTTACTAGAGTTTCATTGTCAGTTAAAATGTGTGACAAATTAGAATTGTCAGAAGCATTTAAGATTGCTTCAATTTCTTCTGAAGAAACAGGAATAGGTTTTGCATTCTTTCCAGATGAACCTACTATACCTGTAATTAATTGAGTATTTCTAATTGCAAACCAAACTTCATCAGTCATCACCATTTTAATGAATATATAACCAAAAAAACGATTTACTTCAATTGTTTTTATTTTTCTAAATTTAGTTTTACCATTAGCATCTTTAATGGTTTCTCATTTAACATCCTTAATTTTTCTACCATAGTTTGATGGTAAATTATCATCATTAAATTCCTCTACAGTAACCACTTTATCTTTAATAACTTTTATATCTTGAACAAGGTTAGATAAACCATAAGCTTCAATCTTGCCTTTTAAATTTTTAATTACTGAATCTTCGTTGCCACTTACAACTGTAACAATATATCATTGTGCATCATCATATTTTCTATTTAATTTCATACATTATCCTCCTAACAATTTAAATATAATCAACTATAATTGTAATTACAAAGAAAATCAAAGAAAGCAAACCAATAATAACGATAATGATTGATAAATATTTAAATGTTGAAACTGGACGAGATCAAACTACACGATTAAACTCTTTTTTAATTCCTAACAATCCTTTTTTAAGATTTCAGATAAGAGTTTTATATTTTTTACCAAAATCATAAGTAATAGTTCATATCTTATCTGTTAATTCAGCTTTCTGATGGTGGTAATCATCATTAAGTTTTTGAATTTGCTCAACTGTTTCATTAGATCTAGATTTTCTATATTGTTGTTTTAATGTCTTTAATTGTTTTTTGTGTTCAATAGTGAGATTTTTAATTTCTATCTTAATCTTTTTGATCTCTTGATCACATTGTTGCTTCTCTTGCTTCTTCTCAGCTTTTCTTTGTTCAACTAGTTTTCTTTTTTCTTCTCGTTTGATTCTTTCTTGTTCTTTTTGAAATTGTCTAGCTTGCTTTAAAATTTCCCATGTTGATTTTTTATCAATTTGCTGATCATTATTTTCAACATTATTCATATTATTGTCTAAATCCATTATTTATTCTCCTTATGAATAGTTGGTTTGTTGCAAGTTGGACAATATTTTCTTAACTCTAATCTTTTAGAATCAAACTTATTCTTTTTGTAATGATAATTTCTACAAAAACATTCACTGCAAATCAAAATAATCTTTTTGCTAAGCATGTATCACATCCAATCTAAATGATTTCACATTCCTAGAATTAGACTTTTTAATCATTACTTTATTAATTATAAAGTAAAATATCATAAATATTAAATAGATAAAGAAAAGAATGGTTGCTTGTCAATTCTTAACAACATAATCATTTGTAGAAAATAAACCTCAAAATATCTCCTTATTAGGGTCAATAATTGTGGCAGTTGTGAAAGTGTAGAAAAATTGAAAAAAGAAAACCAAATAGCATCCAATTACTGCAATTGGAGCAAAAAATATAAAACCTTTGACTTTATTAACTTTGACTTTATTAGATCAACGATTGATTAATCCAAACAATATTACAGTTGCATAAACTGCAAAAAAGAAAGTTGTAGGGAAATTACTTATTCCATCAACGTATGCATCAGTATTTAATATGGAAGATGGAATTATTAATGATATAAATCAAACTAAATAAAACAAGATAGCTATTAAAACTCCTGGTTTATATGGATTATTTGTTGGAATTATTCGATTTGCTATTTTTTCTAATTGTTTACCACAAACAATAGTGTTGTCTTCAACTAATGAATTACAACTTCTAATTGCCACAAGTGAAAAAGAATTTAGAACACCAATTACTGAGATACAAATTAAAATTGATAAGATAATTCTTACAATATTTCTAGCATTCATATCTGTAATAACTTTGTTAAACAGTTCATAAATATTCCCACTATTTGAAAAAATTTGACCTAAGGTTACTAAAATATAAAAGATACCAACTAAAATCATTGCAATAATAACTGCTAATGGAACATTTTTTTGTGGATTTGTCATATCCTTTGATAAATTACCAATTGATACAAATGAATCAAATGCAAACAATATTGCAGGTAATGAAACTAAAATACCAACTGCATTGATAGATCCAAATGTCTGATTAGTTTGATTGTTAAACAAATTATCACTTGGATGTAGGTTTCCATGAATTATTCCTGTAATCATTACCACTAACAATGGAGCAAATTTAAAGAAAGAAATAACCATTTGTAGTCATCCACTATATTTAACACTTACAAAATTAAAAAATAAAAAAAAGAGGAATAAACATAACCCAACCAAAAAAACTATTGATACATTAAATGATTCACTAGCATCAAATATATTGAAGATTGATTCACTAGAAAAAATTGAAATTGAAAACAATAAAATGGAAAAATAAAACAATGGTTGAATAATCTTAATAAAACCACCAAATTTTTTACCAATCAAATTTGTACATCATCCACCTAATCCAGAATGTGAAATATCACATGAACTAACTTCAGCGAATGAAAGTGCTGTAAATAACGAAATTACTGCAGCAATAACTCAAGCAATCAAAATAGAAATAGGGTTTGATCCATTGGTTGCAAAAATATTATCATTTTTAAAGAAGATACCTACACCAATAATGCTACCAATCAACATATTGATAGCTACAATTAAACCAATTTTTTTAGCTGTTTTTTGTGAAACTGTTTTTGCCATATAATAAAAAAAAGTCCAATTGGACTTTATATTTAAATCATAACATATTATTTTATTTAATGAAAATAATAAGACATTTAAATAGAACTTATTATTCTCTGACGACTTTCATTTAATTTTTTGTAAAATGAAGATTTAGACATATTCATGTCCTTAATAATTGAATCAACATCCTTACCTTGAAGTTTCAAATCAATAAATCGCAGCATAAAAAAATCTTTTAATAATACATTATACATTTCAGTTGAATAAAAATAATTTATAGGTTGATAATCACTTTCTTTAGCGTTCTCATATTCATAATAATAATTTAGAATTCTTTGACCATTCTTATTATGCTTTTTTCAAGTTGATCTAATCTTATCTCTTAAATTAGCATGATATATTCTTAAAAAATCTGAAATCAAATTTTTGTCTATTTTAATTTTATCAATTGTTTTTACATACATTTCAAAAGCTCATGACAAAAAATCATCATTTTCCATTAATAAGTTATTTGAATATTTATTGTTATTGATTATGATTCTATATGTTATTGGAATTAGTTCTAAAAATAAATTATCATAATCATTATCTCAATTATCACCTTTATAAATTATGTTTCTCAACCTAAATTCTTGCTTTGACGTTAAATTCATCTTATACTCCTTCTAACCCTCAAAAAAATTTTATTAAAATGAAAAAAAATCAGGACCATTAATTGTCCTGATTTAATCTAACAAAAATTAAGCTTATAAATTAACATTATTTTTTGCCACGAGTTTTAATAATTTCTTCAGTAATATTTCTTGGAACTTGAGAGTAATGACTAAATTGCATTACATATGTTCCTCTACCTTGAGTATTAGATCTTAAATCAGTGGCATAACCAAACATTTCACTTAGTGGAACCTTAGCTTTGATAGTTTGAGCATTACCTCTTTGTTCTTGACCTTCTAATAAACCACGTCTTTTAGAAATATCACCTAAAACTGTACCAAGATATTCATCTGGAGTAGTAACATCAACTGCCATAATTGGTTCTAATAAAATTGCACCACAAGATTTTGCTGCTTCTTTCAAACACATAGAAGCTGCAATTTTATAAGCCATACCAGATGAATCAACATCATGGTATGAACCATCAAATAGTGTAGCCTTAATATCAATCAATGGATAACCAGCTAATGGCCCAGAATTCATAGCTTCTTTCAAACCGTTTTCAATTTCTTTAATATATTCACCGGGTATCTTACCACCAACTATTTTATTCTCAAATTCAAAACCTTTTTCATGGTTAGGCACAAACCTAATCTTAACATGACCATATTGACCACGACCACCAGATTGTTTTATATATTTACCTTCGGCTTCATTTTCCACTGTAAATGTTTCCCTATATGAAACTTGAGGTGCACCAACATTAACTTCAACATTAAATTCTCTTTTCATTCTATCAACTAGTACATCAAGGTGTAATTCACCCATACCAGCAATAATAGTTTGACCAGTTTCTTCATTAGTATATGTTTTAAATGTAGGATCTTCTTCTGCTAATTTAGATAATGCAATACCCATTTTTTCTTGATCAGCCTTAGTTTTAGGTTCAACAGCCAAACTAATTACAGGTTCAGCAAATTGCATTTGTTCTAGAATTATGTGGTGTTTTTCATCACATAATGTATCACCAGTAGTAGTATCCTTTAGTCCAATAACTGCACAAATGTCACCAGCTCTAATTTCATCAATTTCTTGTCTTTCATTAGCATTCATTTTAACTAAACGTGAAATTCTCTCCTTAACACCCTTAGTTGCATTATAAACATATGAACCTTTTTGCAATACACCAGAATAAAGTCTTATAAATGTTAATCTACCAACAAATGGGTCAGTTGCAACTTTGAAAGCCAATGCTGAAAAAGGTTCATCATCACCATTTTTTCTAACTTCAACATTACCATTATCTAATACACCTTCAATTGGAGGAACATCAACTGGACTTGGTAAATACCAAACAATAGCATCCAATAATAACTTAACACACTTATTCTTAAAAGCTGTACCACACAACACTGGGAATAACTTTGTACTAATAACACCTTTTCTAATACATGATCTTATTTCATCAGTTGTTAATTCATTGCCACCTAAAAATTTTTCCATTAAAACATCATCAAATTCAACAATATCTTCAATCATTTTAACTCTTCATTCTTCAGCTTTTTGTTTTAAATTTGCCGGGATTTCTTCAACCTTGTAATTTTCATGAGCTTCACCATCAAATATGTAAGCTTTCATTTCAATTAAATCAATACAACCAACAAAGTCAGCCTCAGCGCCAATAGGATATTGAATTGCAGTTGCTTTTACACCTAAACGATCTTTAATTGATTGAACAGAATATTCAAAATCAGCACCAGTTTTATCCATCTTGTTAATGAATACAATTCTAGGAACGTTGTATTTAGTAGCTTGACGTCAAACAGTTTCAGTTTGGGGTTCAACACCATTTTGTCCATCCAAGACAGCCACAGCACCATCAAGAACTCTTAATGATCGCTCAACTTCAACTGTAAAATCCACGTGACCTGGTGTGTCAATTACATTTAATTGATGATCTTTTCAAACAACATAAGTTGCAGCAGATGTAATTGTAATACCTCTTTCTTTCTCTTGAATCATTCAGTCCATTGTTGATTCACCATCATGTGTTTCACCAATTTTATGTTTTTTTCCTGTATGGAATAAAATTCTTTCAGTACAAGTTGTTTTACCAGCATCAATATGAGCCATGATACCGAAGTTTCTAATCATTTTTATATCAAATTCTCTAGCCATAATTTACTTATTCTCCTAACATACATAATATCAATTATCAACGTAAGTGAGCAAATGCTTTATTTGCTTCTGCCATTTTGTGAGTATCTTCTTTTTTCTTAACACTAGCACCAACACCATTTGATGCATCAATAATTTCATTAGCTAATCTTTCTAACATTGTTTTTTCATTTCTTAAACGAGCATATTGGGTTAATCACCTTAAAACTAATGTTTGTTTTCTTGACTCAGAAACTTCAGTTGGAACTTGAACGTTAGCTCCAGCAATTCTTCTAACTTTTAATTCTAATGATGGACTAATATTTTCAACAGCCTTCAAAAATACATCTAATGCAGGTTTATTAGTTTTTTCTTCAACTAATTTAAAAGCACCATAGATAATGTTTTGTGCTAAACACTTCTTTCCATCTAGCATGATAGAGTTAATTAATTTTGTCACTAATCTAGAATTATAAATTGGATCTGCTAATACTTGTCTTGGTTCAGGTTTAAATTTTCTCATACTATCTTAACTCCTTAAATATTATTAGTTATCTTTGGTCTTTGGAATTTTCGTTCCATATAATGAACGACCTTGTCTTCTCTTTTCAACTCCAGATGTATCAGCTGTACCTCTAATAATGTGATACCTCACACCTGGCAAGTCTTTTACTCTACCACCTCTAATTAAGACCACACTATGTTCTTGTAGGTTATGTCCTTCGCCAGGAATATAAGCTAGAACTTCATCTCCATTGGTTAACCTAACCTTTGCATATTTTCTTAACGCTGAGTTTGGTTTCTTTGGTGTCATTGTACCAACTCTGGTACATACACCTCTTTTAAATGGTGATGGATTGTATTTTTGTTTCTTTTCTAGAGAATTATAAGTTGTTAAAAGCGCAGGTGACTTTGTTTTTTTAACTTTGACTTTTCTCTCGTTTCTAATTAACTGTGCAATTGTTGGCATAAATCTCCTTAATTAAATTCTTTATTTTACAACTATACCGTGTGTATCAACACACAATAAAAAATAAGTAAAATACTTACTTATTTTAACATAAAAATAAAATTTATACTAAATTTTATAATCAAATGGAATAATTATTGTAGATCACAATAAATAGGAAGCAATTATCTAGATTTTTTACCAATAATTTCATCCAAATCAATTTCATCATAACCTTTTGAGAATGAAAGTATATTAGATAATTTAGACATCATTTTTCTTTTTGGTTTCTTAGCTTTTGGTGACATCTTAGTTGATGTTGTCTTTTTAGATGAACCTGATGATTTTTTTTCAGTTGATTTTTTAACAACTAACTCATTCTTAGCTGATGATTTTTTGCTTGAGGCATTTTTCTTTTTTGATTTACTAGAAATTTTCTTAGTAACTACTTTAGTTGGTTTACTTGCTTTAGTTACCTTACCTAAATTATCAAGGTTTGCCCCTGTTTGAATAGGCATTAATCTAAGTTCTCTTTTTTTAGCTTTTTCTTCAGCATTTTTTTCTTTTTTTTCATCAGATTTTGAAATCTTTTCATCTATTTTAGATTGTTTTCAATTTTCTTTTTTTAAACGGTGTAAATTCTTTTCTAATGCAGTCATCTTCTTTGATTCAGAACTCATAAATACAGCACGATCATACATAAATTCTGCATCACTTCTAATTTTTTCCACCAAAGCCATGCTATCCATTAGTTTATTTTTAGCTTCCTCGATTTGTTCATTTTCAAGTTCTTCAGCTTTTCTAATGTCAGACTCATAGTTAACTAATGCTAATTCTCTTAACATTGCAACTCTTTGAAGTTGGTCATCAACATCTCTAAACTTATCAAGCACAACAATCTTTCTAAATCCTTCATGAGGAATAGTTTTATTAATTGCTTTACCAACTAAAACAGTTGATTCATTAGGAGAAGAAACACCTATTATAGAATTATTTGGTCCTTTCTTCATTGTAATCTTTACATTCTCAGAATCAAGTGCTATTGGATTAACCTTACAAGGAATATCAGATTTATCAATTTGATTTCTGGGAACTCTTTGATTGTAAGCATCAATCTTTCTTAATAACATGTTTATTTGTGAAATTTCATATTTTAATTGTGAGCTTTCAATCTTCTTTAAATGCTTATTATAAAATGCAACATTTGATAAATGCGCTTCTTCTTCTTTTGCAATACTTGAATGGTAATTTTCAACAATTTCTTCTTTAGCAATAAAATGTTGGTTTTTAATTTGTTCAATAGCTTCATCATATTTTCTGTTAACTTTTGCATTTTTGTGTTTGAAAATACGATCAACTGAAATAGTTAATTCAGTAAGTTTTTGATTTTCATCATCAGCAATTTTAGTATACTTTGAATCTAATTTTTGTGCTTGCTTGATTCTTCTTCTACTTTGAATTTCTTCATCAATTAATTGGTGATAAAGTGAAAAACAAAGACCAATGGTTTTAACAAACTCAATATTTTCTGGGCTTCTTTCAAATCTTTCAACATCTGCTTTTTTAAATTGTTCATAAAGTTCAGGTAAATAAAGATTATTCATTTCAAATACATTCATATTATCAATTACCAATTGAGAATTGATTAACTTTCCAAAGTCTTCTCTCATTTTTCTAATCTTACCTGGTAAATAACATGCAATTCTTCTACCACCTTCATTACGTTGAGTAATAGCAGAATCTTCATCTATATTTTCAATAAAATCAATTTTATAAGATTTATCATCTAACTTAGTAATTCTATAATTATCATTCTTTTCAATTGCTTTTTCAATTCTTTTTCACTTTTCAATTGAACTCTCAATTTCTTTCTTTGTATAAATGTCTTCAAAATCTAAATTTTCATCATAGTCAAATTGACTATAAATAGAATTTAATTCACGATAATCATTTGTAAATTTAACTGCATCTTCAACAATCATAAATTGTTCTTTTTTAGCATTAATAACTCTTTGATAAGCTTCAGATGAAATAATCATGTATTTTCTATCTTTAATGTTAGTTTGTAGTCTTTCTCGATAGTTTCTAATTTTTTCTCTATGAAGTTCATTTTCTTTAGAGAATCTATTAATTTCATCAATTTTACGTGCAAAGTTAGTGTCACTAGCCTTTAACTTCAAGAATTTATTAACAACATTTCTTTCAGCAACACTTAATTTAGATTTATCCATGTTTGCAAAAATACTTGAAATTGTATTAACATCCTTAACAAACAAGTCTTCATTAGAATTGAATGTTTCATATTTTTTTCTTACATCTTCAAATTGGTTCTTATCTAATTTAATGTTAAATGGTTTACCAGCTGATAATGTTTTAACACGTTCAACTCTTCATTTTCTTTTAATTTCAATAATTTCTTTCTTTTCTTGAATTCTAGCAAGAGCTTTATTTCTATCAATGATATTATTTGATAACTCTACCTCACGATCAAGTGACAATCTAGCAATAGACTCTCTTAAATCAATATCATTTTGTTCCAACAATGAAGGTTTAAGTTTATTGATATCACTAAGTACAGTTTTGTGTCTTTCCATTTCAAACTTAGTTTCATAATATCTCTTTTCAATCAACACAGCCTTGTTTAATAAACGCAATGAATTAATTCTTGCAATAATTAAATTCTTTTGTTTTAAAATTTCAATTCTATCAAGATCTTTTCTATATTCGTTAGCAGCCATTTTTGACAATTCGTTTGATTTGTTAATGGCAATTTTATATGCATTATTTAATTTTTCAGGACTGTATTTTTTAACAACATAGATATCATTATAATTTAATGCATGGTTAGTGTTTTCATATATATCAATAGGAGTAAAACCATAATAGCATGAGTTCTTATCACTTGGTTTTCTAAAGAAATGAGGATCTTTAACATTAACTATTGAAGCATCCTTTCAATTATAATTCTTTTTCAACTCAACAACATTCCTAGGTCTCATTCTATTTGATGGTTTAGTGGTTTTTATTTCACCATATTGACTACACTCCATTTCCAAACGTTTAAGTTCTTCAATGTCTACTTTTTTACCATTATGTTTTTTGTTTACTTTTTTCTTTGTTTTTGCATTCATTTCCATTCTCCTATAAACAATAGTGCTAATAATTACAATTTAAACTTCTCGTCATCAAGAAATGTTATCTTTGGTCACTCACTTGAAGGTGTCAGGTTTGATATTCTCTCAAATTTTTCATCATCTCGAATTCTAATACTTTTATATTGAAAAGGTCTAAAAGGTTTAAGAGAATTCTTAAAATCAAATTTTTGATATTCATCATCTTCGTCAATATTAATTTTTATATTATTAACGTCATAGTTATTAACAACAAATTTCATTCTATTTTCTATATTAAATTTTTCATTTTTAATAAAAGAAAAGTCACAATTTATTGAATCATAGTCATTATCATCATAATCAATTCTAATTGATCTAATTTTCTTATCATTTTCAGTTAAATCAATTGGTTTAAAAACATTGTTATATTTATTGTTATTAAATTGATTTGACATATAACTCTACAACACACTCCACAAATTATCTTCTTCTCTTAGTTTTAACTTTTGATTTTTTCTTACTATTTTTTTGTTTTCTTGAAGCAGATTTTACTCCATCATTTGAATCGCCATATTTCGTTTTAGAAATAATACCTTGAAGAATTTCTAATTCTTCTTCAGTGAAAATATCACTCTTAACATTGAATTTGTGTTTTCTGCTTAATTCAGCTTGTCTTCTTTCTTCATCAGCTAATTTACGTTCCAAACGGTGTTCTCTTCTAAGAGCTCTTAGTTCACGAGCAGATCTAGCAGATTTTTCTCTTTCTCTCATGTTAGCTTCTTGTTGTCTTCTTTCTTCATTGATTGTTCCTTCTAAAACATTTTCTTCCAAAGCATCTTGCTTAAGTTTTAAAGCTCTAGCTTTTGCTTCTGAATTAATGTCTTCATCACTAACTTCTGTTTTCTTATTTGATAATCAAAACCTTGAGAAAAAGTCTAAATTAGCACTACGTCTAGCTTCTTTTTCTTTTCTAGCCATTTGCTTTGACTGTTCTCTATTATATCTATCACCATTTGACATACTTCTTGCTTCAGCAATATATTTATTAGCTAATTTCTCAGCTTCATCATATATTTTCTTTTCTTCAGCAGTCATTGGAATGATTTCATGTTCATCAACAAAAGTAACTTCAACTTCTCTTCCATCAACAAACACTCTTTGAACACCACCTTCAACGATACCTAATGCTTTAGCATCATTTTCATGAAGATATAAGATATTTTTATCATCAGTGTTGTTTTTTTTCGAATTTTTTAACATTTTTCTCCCCCTAAAAAAGAAATTTTTGTTGTTTTTTAGTTTGACATTAATATATTAAAACAATACATTAACATATTTATTATATAATAAAATTGTAAAATTTTATATTTTTTCTAAAAAAAGAGGCAAAAATGTTTGATTTAATCATTATTGGTGGGGGACCGACAGGTATATATGGATGTTTTTATGCTTGTTTAAATAATTTAACAACTCATATCATTGAAATTGATAAAAATTTAGGTGGTGCACCTGCTAAAATGTATCCAGAAAAAAGCATATATGATATCCCTGGTTTCGTTTCCATCACAGGAAATGATTTTGTTTTATCACTTATCAAACAACTTGAAACCAAACAAAAATGATCAATATCTACAAACACATTAATAAACGAAATTAACAAACTTGAAGATGGAACTTTTTTAGTTTGTTGTAGTAATAATCAACAATTTAAAGCAAAAAACATAATTGTTACTACAGGTTATGGTGCCTTTAAATTCAAAAATGTTAATGAAGATTTAATTGATCCTTCATTTAACATATCCAAAATTCATCACTCAATAAAACATCTTAATTATTACAAAAACAAGAAATTAATTATATGTGGTGGTGGAAATAGTGCTCTAGATTACACAAATATATTGTCAAAATATGCTAAATCAATAACACTAATTCATCATTCAGAGAAATTTAGTGGAATGAAGAATACATTAGAAATAATTCAAAATTTAGAAAATGTATCTATTATTAAAAATTGTGAAATTGTAAGAATTGAATCAGAGAACATTAGATTAAAAACAATTGATAATGAATTACAACAAAAATTTGATGATATTTTGGTTTTTTATGGAGTTGAACAAATTAATAATTGTTTTAATAATTTATCTTTTTTTAACGAATCAAAAAAAATTGAAGTAAATGAAAAATTTGAATCTATTAAACTACCAGGTCTATATGCATGTGGTAAATGCAATAACATTGAAATGAACAACCTAATGATTCATGGTTTTAGTCAAATTTGCCAAGTGATTGATACTATTATACATAATAATATTGATAAAAATAATAGTAAATATTAGTATGGATAACAATGTTAACCAATTCTTTGGTAGATAACAATTGGTTGTTCAGTACGAACATCCTTTATTGTTGAAATATCATCTAACAAATTAAATTGTTGAATCAAGTGCAAATTCTCAACAACCCTATATGTTCCATCAATTAACACTGGTGATAACCAAAAAGTAGATACTTCAATAATTTTTAATAATAATGCAAGCATATTTTTAATTTCGTTCATTTTTTGAGCTTTAAACAATTCTCATGGTTTTGATTCCTCAATATATTTATTGGCTACATTAATTAAATTTTGAACATTGACCAAAACCTTATTAGCTGTTAAATCATTTACACATTTAACATTTTCCTGATTAGTTTTTTTAATATCATCTATTATTTGTTTGTTTTTTAAATTCATGTGTTCAAAATTAAAACCATCAATTAAACCATTACAATATTTATTTATCATCCCGATTGTTCTCGAAACCAAATTTCCATAATTATTTGCTAAATCACCATTAAAGATTGCCACAAAGTTATCATCAGAAAATGTACTATCGTTTGTTAAAGAAATCTCTTTTATTAAATAATATCTCAATGCATCACGACCAAACTTCTCTAAATAAGGAATTGGATCTATCACATTATTTAATGATTTTGACATCTTTGCACCATCTGCTAATATTCATCCGTGAGAAAGTATTTTAGTTGGCAATTTAATTTTAAGTGCATGCAAAAATATTGGCCAATATATACAATGAAACCTAGTAATTTCCTTCGAAAGAATATGAACAATTTCTCCACTATCATTTTGTCAAAATCTTTTATATAATGAATCATCATCACACATAAAATTTAAAGCTGTTAAATAATTAAATAAAGCATCCATTCAAACATAAATAACATGTTTGTTGTTTTCGACAATTGGAATTCCTCATGTAAATGATGATCTTGATATAGATAAATCAGTTAAATCATTATCAATAAAATTGTTTAACAACTCATTCATCCTACTAACTGGATATACAAAATCTTGATGTTCATTAAAATATGATTTTATTCATTTCGAAAATTCCTTAATCTTAAAAAAATAAGACTCTTCCTCAACACTAACTAATTTATGTCCATGTTCACAAACTAATTGATTATCAATTAATCTTACATTATTAGATGATATATTTTCTTCACATGATACACAATACAAACCTTCTCATTTTGAAAGATAAATTAAATTATCGTTTAAATATTTACTAAAAATCTTTTGAACAACTTCAATATGATTTTTATTAGTTGTTCTTGAAAAATGATCATATTTAATACCTAATAATTCTCATAAATTTTTAAAATTATTTACCATCTTATCTAAAAAATCAATTGTTGATAAATTATTTTTTTTAGCTGACTCTTCAATTTTTTTTCCATGTTCATCTGTCCCTGTAACAAAGAATGTTTCATAACCAATTAACTTCTTATATCTCGCTAGAACATCAGCCAAAATTGTAGAATATGCATGTCCAATATGTGGTTTACCAGATGGATAATATATTGGTGTAGAAATATAAAATGTTTTTTTATTTGCCATATCATTTCCCCATTAAAATTTTATTTTTAAAATATAAATAAACAAGATTAGATATAAAGATGGAAATCATCAAGACAATTGATGCAGTCAATCAAGAAATTCCAAATTTATTTATAACTCAATTTACAACATAATCATTTTGCGAATATCTAGCAAGTACTATATCGTATGTGTAATTAAATGCCAATCACTCATAATCTGCATTTACATCATTTCAATAACCATTTAGAACAATATCTTTATCTCGCAAGTTTATTATATCTCTATTCATGAAATTAATAAACAATAGGAAAACTAATAACAATATAACAAAAAAATACAAAAAAGAGACTGTATATTTTTTCGTGTATAAATAAATATTAGATCGTTTATAAATCCAAAAATTGTAACAACCAAAAAAAACATCAATAATCACAAAAATTGTCAATAAAATACAAAATCAATTTAATGATAAAACATTACCTTTTTTTAGTAAATGCAGGTTATAAAATCCAAAATCAATATTATCTCCATAATTGACATTAATACCATCACTATATGGTATATATAGTACAACCATTAGCATTGAAATTAATATATAACTAAACAAAATAAATGAGGTATTTAAAAAACCTCATTTTTTATAGAATGGAATACTATTTTGACCAAATATTTTCATAACTATATCTTGTTAAATTATACAATATAAATTTTGTAAAATAATGTTTTAATATCATAGTATATTTTTAATTTTTTCTAATGAAATCGTCAATAATTTCACTTTAATTATCTTCATGAAATGTAATATATACACTAAAGATATTAAAATCATTTTTATCTCATTATTTTTTGATATTTTATTTTCAATATTATGTTTTTATGTCTTATATTAAATAGATGTAAGTTACCAAAATTATTTATAACATTAACAAATATCATTGTAAATTTGAAGCATCATTTATACAACAGATATCTACAATATTAGAGATATGTATATGTTTTTTAACTTTATTAATCTAAATAAAATTTGTAAAATTTTAAGAAATTGATTAAAAAAAATTAACTTTTTTTGTTGTAAAATTATATTATTAGGAGTTGTGTGTGAATAAAGATTTTGAAAATAGAAAAGTTAAGTTTTATGTACTAGAGAGAAAAAATATTAAAGTTACAAAAATTGATTTTGATAAAAATAATAATAGAGATGATTTTGACTTATCATTTGATTTATGAAAAAATCTATCAAATAAAGCTTGTGATGATTGCGGGTTTCTAGATAGAGAAAAACCAAAAGTTCCATTCTCTTATAATGATATTGATGTGGAAAGATTAAGTTACAAAAAGAAAAGACTTAGCGATGTAAAAAATAATATTAAGAAGATATATTCTAATAAATCTATTAACTCTATCAATATTGCAAAAGGTAGTGAAATGTATGAACAGCACAAAAACCCGTACAAATCTAGTCAACACAAATTAGACCATGATTCTGCATCTGCAAATGATGATTTGGTAATTAAGTTTAAAGTAAATGATGATAAACCATATTCAAGTAAATCATCAACTAAAAATCAGGTTATTAAAAAGAAATAATTATTTTCAAAACTCTATATTAATTATCTCAATCCCAAGACTGTTTGCTTTCTCTAATTTAGAACCACCATTTTCTCCAGCAAGTAAATAGGTGGTTTTTTTTGTGACTGCATTTGATACTTTTGCTTGATAGAATTCTTCTAAAATATTTTTAATAATTTCTCTTGGCTGGCTAAAAGTACCTGTGATAACAAAATTCTTATTATGGTATTTTACATTCACTTGTTTTTGAGCACAAGCAAGATATTTCTGATAATCATCTGCATTAGTTGATGAAATATATTCCATACACAAACCATGTTGTTTTAATAAATTAATATAGTGAATGTTATCTTGATCTTTAAAGAAATTATAAATACTAGTGGCAATTTTATCTCCAATAATATTAATTGATAATAAATCTTCAAGTGAAGCACTTATCAAATTATCAATGTTCTTATACTTTTTTGCTAATATTTTGGAAATAGTGATTCCAACACCTTTGATTGCAAAAGAAGCAATTAAACGCTCTAATGAATTTTGTTTTGATTTTTCAATAGCATTGACAATATTATTAAATGATTTTTCTTTAATATTAATGTTAGCTAGAAAAACTTCTTGTTTTTTATTTTTTAATTCATATAAATCAATAATACTTTTGATAATTTGATTATCATACAATTTTGCAACAATAGAAAGAGATACACCTTCGATATTCATAATATCTCTTGAACAAAAATATTCAATATGTTTAATAATTCTTTCCTTGCAATTTTTATTTAAACAAAATTGATCAATTTTATCTTCACTATCAACTAAAACACTATTACAACAAGGGCAATGTGTTATTGGTTCATATTTAATAGAATTATTGGTTCTTTTTTCAAACACAACTCCACTAACATAAGGAATAACATCACCAGCCTTAAAAATATTAACATAATCATTAATCCTTATATCCTTTTCAAGAATAAATTCTTTATTGTGTAAACTAGCAGCACAAATTATTGAACCATCTAATTTAATTGGTTCTAAATTAGCGACATAAGTAATTTTACCTGTTCTACCAACTGTTGGAGTAATCGATAACAATTTAGTAGATAATACCTGAGCTGGAAATTTATAAGCAATAGCTCATTTTGGAAATTTACTAGTATATCCTATTTCTTCATAATATTTTTTTTGATTAACTTTAATTACAATTCCATCAGTTTCATAATTTAATCTATCTCTAATTGTTGAAAATTCTTCTATTCTTTCCCAGATAGCTTGTTCATCATTAGCAACAATAATTTCTTTTGCGACAGGAAAATTATTTTCTTTTAGTCAATTTATAGATTCATAATGACTACTAATCTCTAATTTATCAATAAACACATAATAAAAAAATGCTTGTAAATTTCTCTTTCTAGTAATAGATGAATCCAAATTTCTTAATGCTCCAGCAGCAGCATTCCGACAATTAGCAAATTTTTTATTTTCAGTTTCATTCAATCTATTTAATGTATCGATTGACATATAAACCTCACCACGAACCTCTACAAGATAGTCCTTATATTTTTGATTAATATATAATGGAATTTCCTTTATAGTCAAAACATTGTTAGTAACATCCTCGCCATACTCACCGTCTCCACGAGTGCATGCATACTTTAATTTACAATTTTCATAAATTATAGAAATAGATAAACCATCAATTTTAGGCTCAACAACATAATTAAAATCTTCATTAACAACTTTGTTAATAGTTGAACAAAAATGAACTAATCCTTCTTTATCAAAAATATTATCTAATGATAACATCGGTCTTAAATGCTTTATTTTACTAAATTTATCTAATACATATCCACCAACTCTAGCTGTGGGTGAATTAGAATTTTTAAATTGAGGATACTGTTTTTCAAGCTTAATCAGTTCTTGCATTGCTTGATCATATATAGCATCAGATACACTAGGATTGTCTAGTGCATAATATTCATAATTTCATTGCTCAATTTGTTTTGTTAATTCTTCAATACGTTCTTTTATTTTATCCATACTAAACCAAATTTTTTAATGTAATTAAAGTTGATAAAACACTAATTATTATACATATTGAAATTGATTTATTAGTTGTTATTTTATTATTGGCAAAAAATCTATTATTTTGTTTAAAAAATATTGGAAAACAAATGGCTCAAAAGAATGTTCTAATATCCAAAAAAATATTTAATAACGATAAATCAATAATTTTAGATAGAACAGTAGTAAAAAAAGGATTTCAAAAAATGGAAATAGCCAATAAAATAAAATTTGCATAATATGATTCATTATCTAATTGATTCTTTTTAATAATAAATGAGTTTTTAAATAGTGCATAAATAAAAATTGATACATTTGTTATTCAAAATAAAATATTTACAATTGAATAAACAACAATGAACTTAATACTACTAGTATTTGCTGATATTGCATTATTAGTGAAAATTTTGTTATTAATTAATCAACTTTCATAACTTATATTGTTTGCACTAAAGAACATTATCATCGCTGTTAATAAAATTATTAATGAAATTACAATTACAATGAAATTGATGTTTCTGTATATAAAACCATCAATTCTTGTGATTGTTCTAACATATAACGAAGATGTTTTAAATAAAAAATAAAACAAATAAAACAGTATTAATGCAACCAATAAAATTAACCCAATATAATATTTACTTTTGAATAGCAATGTGAATGAAAGTAGTGTAGATAACATCATTAGGATATTAAAATCAGTGGCCATTTTCATTTTATTTTGATATGAAATTGTTATAACAATTAAATTTACAATAATTGCTACTAACACAAAATTTGCATTTAGTCCAAAACCTGCAAGAACTAAAAAATTTATAAAAATAATTAACATATTATCATTTTTAATTTTTTGTGTATTAAAGTGTGATCCAACTAATATCAAACCAAATACTATTATGATGGAATATGTTTGAAAAGCAAATACAACAACACCTAACAATAATATCATTAAACCTAATAGCAAATAATTAAATCAATAACTATTCAATCTAAAATAAAAACTCGTAATTGTTAATGATAATAAATAAATTAATAAAAACAAAAAAAACACACTAATATATATTTTTATTTCATTAACATCATATAGATTTGTAATATAAATAAATCCTCGCAAATAATTAATTATTAATCCTTCACTTAGTGAAATTGCACTTGTGGAACCACTAATTGCTATAATGTTTGATATATTATTGTTTTTAGTTATTGATAATTGATAAATTAAATTATTACTTAAGTTAAGTGTTCAATCACTATTAGTAGATAATGATCTTGTTAACACTCAACCAGTAATTAGAATGACAAAAACAACAAAGAAGAAAATAAGCTTTCTCCAATCAATAACATATGTTATAAATAATCAACGCCAATTGAATACATAGATAAGAGCTAATACACATTGAAAAATTAAATAATAAATAAAAATAAATTTCAATGTTATATTGAATAGAAATAATGGAATTAATAACCCATTAATTAAACCAAGGTATGCAACTGTTCCAAACAAAAGAAATTGAAAAACATTAAGCGTTGGTTTGTATTTTTTGAAAATTTTACCTATCAAAAAACCATTTATTAAGATAAAAAAGATTGTTAAAAAAATCGCAAGGTACATATATATATTATTAAATATATATTTACATATTTGTAAATATTTTTTAAAATCTAATTTATGAAAAATTATTCAAACAAAGGAATGTTACTTGAATCTATCATTATCAATAGTGGTGAATATTTAAAAGATAATAAAATATGTTTAATTTTTAAAAGAAATTTACCAATAAAAGTTTGTCATGTGGATGGAAATGATATAAAAGGTAAACTTTATAGTAAATCATTCAGTGACTTTTATGCATTATATCGAGGATTTTTCTTTGATTTTGAAGCAAAACAGACTGAGGATGATGTCTTCAAACTATCAAATATAAAAACACATCAATTAAATCATTTAGAATTAATTAATGAATTTAATGGTTTTAGTTTCTTACTAGTATATTTCATTAAATATGATACTTATTTAGCTATTGAGTATGATGATTTATCAAAAATCAAACATCAAAATAGTATTAAATATGATGATTTAACTAAAATAAGTTTTAAACTAGATTTTAAATTTCCAGGAATATTAAGGTTTGATCAATATTTTGATTTCTTGTTAAATAAAAAGGCTTTATATGAAAACAATTAAGGTAACTAAAAAAGATGATAATAGAAGATTGGATAATTTTGTATTAAAAATTTATCCACATATCCCAAAAACAGTTATTTTTAAATGAATTAGAAAATCAAAAATAAAAGTTAATAATTTAAAGCAAGATATATCTTTCAGAATCCATACTGGAGATAATGTTACAATTGATATTGATAATCAAGAATTAATACAAAAAGAAAACAATCAATTAGATCTCAACAAAATTAAGCTTAAATTAGATATTCTTTATGAAGATAAAAATATTGTAATTATCAATAAACCAATTAATATTTTATCAATTGATGAAACCAACAAAAATCTACTAACCATTCAAAATATATTTCTTAAATATTTAATTGATAAACATGAATATAATCCGAATCAAATTGATAGTTTTACACCATCAATTTGCAATCGATTAGATCGTAATACTAGTGGAATTATTCTAGCCGCAAAGAACAAACAATCTTTCGATGAATTAAATAATTTAATCAAAAATCATTACATTGAAAAATACTATTTAACAATGGTTTTTAACAGACCAAGGAAAAATCATGAATTACTTGTAGCATATCATTATAAAAATAATAAAGAGAATCTTGTTTATATTAGTGATATTCCAAAAAAAAATTATAACAAAATATTAACTGAATATTGACTAAAGCAAACAAATGGAAAATATTCAATTCTTGAAGTTAAACTAATCACAGGTAAAACTCATCAAATTAGAGCACACCTAAGCCATATTGGATTAAGTATTGTTGGTGATAAAAAATACCGCAATAAAAATGATGATATTGATATAAGATTAACTACACAAGCACTAGTGAGTTATAAAGTAAAATTTATTGTTAATGATCAATACAAAACATTAAATTACCTAAATGGTAAAGTATTTAAATTAAACAACATTTGATTTCAACAATTTTTTAATTAATATCTTGCAATTAATTTAGTTACTTCTTGTTTCTTTAAGATATATACAGCAATTGCAATAGTTATAGATAAGATTGCAAATAAAATTGTTAGGATTATAAATGGATATCATCATTGATAGAATAATGGTAAATAAATTCCACTGAAATTGAACAAGAATTGTTTTAATAGGTTTAACGTAATTATTGATAATGGTATAGATAATGCTGTAGCAATAATTATTGAAGGGAAGAACATACTTAGGAAACTAAATACATTTGTTGAATCTTTAAATCCAAATGCTTTTAACATTCCACATAAAGCAACTGATGAATAGATAAAATCAATTGCTAAATAAAATACTGATAACAATGAGATTATGATTATAATCATCAAAACAAAAAGGAAAATCACATCAACAAATGAAGAAATATCTCCAAATAATGAATATAGAGAAATTTTAGATTCTATAAAATAAGCAGTAGATAATAATGGTGATTGTCCATAAGTGATAATTAAATCATTCAATATAACTGAAGCTTTTGCATTATTGTCGCCACTTAATGAATTTCAATAATTATCTAATTCTTGAACACTATCATAACCTAATGCATGTGATAATTTCATTTTAGAAATATATTTATTTTGATTATCAGGTTTAGTTAAATCTATTTCTGTTGATTTCATAACATTAACAATTAGTTCATTATAAAACTTACCATCAATAAACTTATCAATTGCAGGGGCCAAACCAGATTGTGAATATAATGGTAAGGAATTAACAACTTCTGGGCTTTCTTGCTTTGTAAAGAAACCATTAAAAGGATCAATTTGTTCAACTGTAAAGTTACAATCATAGTTAAATCAACTAGGTTGATCTGTAACATTGTTTTTTTGATAATGATTATAAAAACTTGTATTAATAATTTCTTTCTCTGTCATTCCGTTAATTAAATTAGCAATTCGTTGGTTAATATAAAATTCTGGATTTTGATATGTAGTAACAATGTCTACAATTTTGAAACGATATGTGCTATTGTTTATTTCGTCATAATAATCATATTTAACTTTATCTTTATAATTATTGAAAATTGTCGCTTCATTAGTTGGGTTAACTTCAATATAGTCCCCTACTTTTAAATTATATTTATATGCGGCTGATTCGTTAATTATCAATTTGAAGTTTCTTTCATCAGATAATAATGATTTATTTGTATTTGTATAGATATTATGCAAATTAGAGCTATCAAACTTAGATTCATCAATTGTTTCTAATTTTAGTTTTTCATTAACAATATCTCCATTTAAATTAACAAGAGATATCATTGTTGAATTAGGTTTAATACCTGTTAAAAATATTGATGAAACATCAATATTTGTACTAGATTCAACCTTGGTATATGTTTCATCAGATTCACTCATTGGGACATAATTATAGTATACTTTAAAAAATAAATCCTTATAATTTTGAACTTTTTGTAAATATTTCTTAGCCCTATCAGCATCTGTAGAATTCATTGAATTAAAATCAAAATTATATTCTCTAGTAGTTAAATTTAATAATGTAGTTATTGCTACTACAAATGGTTTTGATAATGAAAAAGTATTATTAACTTTTGATTTATCCACTTTGTATTGCTCAATTATCTTATTATTTGAATCATAAACCTCGATGGTATTTTCACTAGGTTCTAAAAGTGAAGTAGTGTTTGCTTTATTTTCGAATTGATTGTATGGATAATATTGTTTAATAAAACCATATCCATTAGGATTTTGATTCTTGTCATATGTGAATATATGATTCAATGGAATATTGGCCATTTTTTTTATATCTGTATTAGAGAGTATTCCAGATAAAGAAGCTTCATTAAAATATATATTATCATCAAATAAAATAGTCGTTCATAATTCTTTTGTTAAATTGTTAGCTAATGTCATTTGATTCATTGGAGCTAGGTTTCTTGCAATGTCTCAAGGATTTGCAGAGGTGCTTCCTAAACCAACCTCATTATCCATAATAATTTGTGTCATAAATCGATTAGATAAATATGAGAAATCTGATGATTGTCAACTACTATCATTAATAGATGGAATTTGCATAATAGAATTTGTACCGACTACATTTTGCAAATTTGATGTTTTCATTCTATCATAGCTATTAACAATCGAATTGTTTTCCATATATAATCGATTTCCTTGTTGTTGTCTTAAGTCCATATAATTTGTATCAACACTACCTATAGTAAAATTTAATATAGCATTTTTATCATTCAATACATATCTTGCTGGGAAATCTTCTTGTTGTCTAAAATACATACCATTTTGAACAGTAGGAGTAATTAAATCAATAGCAAAATTATAATTCTTATTATCAAATGTTGCACTTCTTACATCACTAAATTTATTATGTAATGCCATACCAGCAGTAGTTGAAATACCTAGCAAGGCAAACATAATCGAAATCATTATTAATTTTGGTATAGAACTAAAAGCAATAGAAGTTCTAAATTTGGTTAAGATTGAAGCTTTTGAAAACAATGTGGAAGCATATTTTGATATTCAAGAAGATTTAAATCTTGCTGGTTCATTTAACAATTTGTTAGTATCACCTTTTAATAAGATATATGTAGAAACAATTGATATTAATGACATTACAGCAAAAGGAATCAATAATAATCCAAAGAATAATAATGGATTAAATACTGTTAATGGAGTTGGGATTGTTCAATAGAAACTATATAGATTAATAAACAATTCTTGTGTGAATTGAGCAAATAAGTAACCTGACAAACCACCACCAACTGCTGGTATTAATGATAGTAATGGTATACAAGAAACAATTCATCTTTTCTTAATACCATTTGCTCTTAGAGCGCCAAGAGACAATCTGTTATCATTAATATATTTTTTAATAGTAAAGATAAATATCATTGATATTAGAACTGCAATAAAAATCATTAATGAGTTGCTAATTGCAATTTGTGATTCCACCAATTTTGGCAAGAAAGAAACTCTTAAAGCATTTGGCACCAAATAATTAGTTGCATCATAAATTGAATAGGTTGAATTAATATTCCCTGGTCAAGCCATATATTGACGGGACAATTCATTGATTTTATTAATATAATAATTCAATTGATTATCTGGAACCTTTGCAATTATATAAGACTCAACAGGTGATGATCTAGCTGAATCATATGAAAGTTGATAACCAGCATCATTTGCATATATTAGAATTTCATTTTCAATATTGGGTGTTTGACGTTCAAAAGAATACACTGGATACATAAAACTTGGAGAAATTCCTTGTCCAGTAATTACATATTCAATATTATCTACCTTAATTTTATATTTACTGTCAATTGATTTAATATAACTTTCTATTTCAGTTTGATAAATATATTCATTAGAAAAATTTGAATAATTGTAATCATATATTGTTTGTTTATTATTGTTATATGGCACAGTGTTATATGAGTTTAATTTTTCTATAATTGAATTTGGTGCTATCTGTTTATCATGATTTTCTAATACATAATTTGGAACTACAGCAGTATATGCTGATAAATTATCAATTCTACCAACTACAGGCACAGTACCAGATACATCAAGACTTAATCTATATCCTTTTGATGTTGGAGCTGTATAGCTAGATGATGTGCTATCAAATCAAATCTTCATTCACCCAGCTAATGTGTTTTTTTTAAAAATTACTCCAGAAGTTAATGGTCAATTTTTTGGATCATATTTCTGAGCATTTGTATCAGTGATAGATAAATATTGTAGAGCTTCAGTTTTGAATTGTTCACCATAACTATCATTGGTTCATCTTGATTTTGCTGCTAAAAAGGCCACTAATCTTCTTGCTTGTTTATTTATTAAACCATCTAATGATCAATTAGCATCTGCTATCAATTGATCAAAATCAAATGTTTGAGTTAATACATTAGTTCCTTCATAAATTACAGTCTTATCAAGACTAACATTATTATTAGCATCAACAATTTTGTAAACATACCCTGAAGAGGAATTGGTAAAATCGATTGCTTTAAAATCTCTAAAAGAATCCTTACCAATTAATTTGCCCAATTCTTTGTTAAATTCAATTTTATTCATTAACTTAGCTTCTTCACCAGTTAATGAAATAGGTTTACCACTCTCATCAACTCCATTATAGGTTGTTGAGTAAAGTTCATTTATTACAATGTTATTTAAATTTCCCTTTTCAATCAATGTATTATAAGAATTAGATAAATTTGACGAAAGCATCATTAATGTTGAAAATACACCAGATGAAACACTCAATAAAGCAAATAGCATTAAAAAGGAAATACAATTCTTTCATGAGTATCTGAAAAGGGATTTTATGATTTGTCACATAGTTAAATCTCCCTTTATCTGAAATTAAATATTAATAATAATCTATATCAAATTTTATATAATTCTCTCTCGAAAATAATATTTAGAATTAACTAATTCAAGTATAAAATTGGTATTTTTTTCCAAGAAATAACTATAAGCTTGTTTTAGTTTAAACCTTATTAATTTATTTATTAAAGGACAAAACAAAACAAAAGATAGAGCAGATCAGTTGTTATCTATATTACACACAATAACAATAGTAGGCGTTACAAATAGGAATCCAAAAAAAACACTATAAAATACAAAAACAATTTTTTCGATTGCAGAATTAGTAGTCTTACTTATTAAAAAATAGAAAGTGTTCTTTATATTCAATAAAAATATTGAAACAAAGAATGACAATAAGAATAAAGGAGATATCACAGAGTCAAAAAATGAAATAATTGATGAAGAAAACAACACAAAATTTATGTTTTGTAATAATGAAAGTTTAGAATAATTTTTAATACATTGTATAAAACTCATTTTAATTATTATAAATAAAAATAACAAAAATTAACTACATTCTTATAAATATTTATATGTGGTATTTATGTTGCAAAAGATATACTTTAGTGTGTTAGAATAATTAAATTACAAATAATATCATTTAATTTGTATTTAAAATAACGATTAATCACTAAATAATTTTTACAAATTTTACAATGAGTTTATTGTACTGATTTTTGTCTTTTAATGATATATGTTTAATGATAAAATATCACATCAACTTGATTATGAAAAACATCCATATCTGATCCTCTAAAATAAGGTAGTTGTATTTCATCAAAAGCATGACAAGAGTTTAATAATGTCATAATCAGCTAACTTAAAATGATGGTAGTCATGTAATCATTGCAAAATAACTATTTAATGTAATTATACTTAATCAAAATTTTGTTTTTAATCAGAAAAACGTCTAATTCATCTATTTTACTCGTCATATGCTTTGTCAATTACTTTATGACAAATGTTGTTTAATGCATAATCTTTTTAGACTAGTCCCTTCTATATAAAATTATAAGTGAATCTATTGCATTTTTTGGAATTAAATATCTTTGTGAATTTGGTAAATGATTTAATTCTGAATAATGATGAAATCTTTGATAATTGTAATAAGTCATAAATTTATTCACAATTTTTTGA
>CASEIK010000061.1 GCA_949288005.1 uncultured Mycoplasmataceae bacterium
ACTATAAAAGATATCATGTATATATGGAGATGAAAGATAAAAGAACAATTGATAGATATTACACACCAATTTCATCAATATTTGCTATAAGGGAGTACAATAAACATGTGGTTGTGTAAAAAGACTATGATTTAAGCATGACTATATAAAGAAAAAATCTAAAATTAATGCTATAATAAAATTGGTAGGTTAATAAATGAAAAAGAAGAGTGTAGAAAAAAATAAAACTAATAATGAATATGATGTTGTCATAATTGGTGCAGGTAATGGTGGTTTGATGGCTGCGGCAACATGTGCAAAATATAAACTTAAGACATTACTTATTGAACAACATAATATTCCTGGAGGTTTCGCTAGTAGTTTTGTTAGAGGTAGATTTGAATTTGAAACTGCTCTACATGAATTAGGTAATTTAGGAAATTCTGCTGTTCCTGGGACTATATACAAATGTTTTAAGGAACTAGGTATTGAAGTTAAATGACATAAAGCACCTGAAGCTTTTACAATTGTTTCTAAGGATGAATTTGGTAAACAAATTAAATACAAATTACCTACTGGTGTTGATAATTTTATTAATGAATGTGAGCGTATTTATCCTGGTTGTAAAAATAAAGTTAGAAAATTTATTGATATCTGTGAGAATTGTTACCATGCGGTTTATACGTATATTCCAGAGGCTAGAGGAAATATAGATCCAAAAATTTTAAAATCAAAATATCCAAATTACTTAACAGTAGCCACATATAGTATTTCTGATGTTCTAAAGAAATTAAAAATGCCTTCTATTATAAAATTCATCATTGAATCTTATTGAATATATTTTGGAGTAAAACCAGATGAACTTGATGCAAATTTATATGCTATTGCTTTCTATGAATATATTAAATTTGGTGCTTATATACCAAATGAAACTTCTTATGAAATTTCACAATCTATTGCTGATAGATTTATAGAACTTGGTGGAACAATTTGATATAACACAAGAGCAGAAGAAATTGTTGTAGAAAATAATAAGGTTATCGGTTGTAAAACAAACAATGGTTATATTAACACTAAACATATAATTTGTAATGCATCACCACAAATTGTTTATTCAAAAATGATTAATAATGATCAAGTTCCAGAATTAGCAAAAAAATTATTTTCTTGACGTGAGCCAGGTTCACAAGGTTTATGTGTTTTTCTTGGACTAAATAAATCTCTTGACTTTTTTAAATTAACAGATTATTCATATTTTGTATTTTCTTGTTTAGATCACAACAAAATTTATGATAACACAAGACACATAGATACTAATTGTGAATATATTGCGATAGCACTTAATAATGCGAATAAGAACGCATCTGAAGAAGGGACATCTATAATTTCATTTACAACACTTTATCAAGATGCTTGAAAAAATGTTACTGAAAAAGATTATTTTAAATTAAAAAATAAAATTGCTAATAAATTTGTTACAGATTTTGAACAAAAATTTAATGTAAACATTAGAGATTACATTGAAGAAATTGAAGTGGCAACACCAGTAACTTTTGCTCGATACACAAAATCTTTAAATGGTGCTATTTATGGTTTTAAATGTGATACAAAAGATTCTGTCCTTACAAGAGGTTATAATCTTGAAAAATATGAAGTTATTGATGGATTAAAATTTTGTGGTGCTCATGGGTTTTCAACTCATGGTTATTCAATCACTTATTTTTCTGGAACAGTTATGGCAGGAAGAACATTCTTAGATATTAAAAAAGAAAGGGGCGAATAATGAAAAAATATGTTTTTAAAGGCAAGATTTTCGCATGACAAGATATGTTATCTGCTAAACATGCAGGAGATAATTTTATCCGAGAATTTAGTTCATCGAACAAGAAAATAAAGTCATCATACAATGTTAATCAATTAGCAAATTTACTTCATCCAGAAGAACAAATTGTTACAGTTAAAGAGATAAGAAAGGAAACACCAGATACTAAAACGCTTGTTTTACATGGTAAAGGTGGTAAGATTGCTTATTTTAGAGCAGGACAATATATAAGTATTCATTTAGATATTGATGGTCATAAGATTGTTAGACCATACTCAATTTCTTCTTCACCTAAATTAGCATTAACCAAAGGTTGCTATGAAGTAACTATAAAAGAAAAACAAGGGGGTTTTGCATCAACTTATTTGCTGAACAAAATTAAAGTAGGTGCAAAATTAACTATCACAGGTCCTCAAGGTGATTTTTATTATGATGAATTAAGGGATTCAAAAAATATTTTAGCTCTTGCTCGTGGTTCTGGTATTACACCTTTTCTTTCACTAGCAAAAGCTATTTGTGATAATGAGGAAGATTGTAACCTTACAATCATTTATGGAAATAAAAAAAGAAAAGATATAGTTCAAGAAAAAGAACTTCAAGAACTAGAAAAAAAATCTAATGGTAAGGTAAGGGTTATACATGTTATATCTCAAGAAGAAGTAAAAAAATATGTTTCTGGTGTTATATGTCTTGATTTAATAAAGAAACATTATACAAAAGGTGATTCCATTTGAATGTGTGGATCAAAGAATTTCTATAAAAAAATTCTTTTAGAACTTAGCACAATGAAAATACCTAAAAAATTAATTAGATTAGAAAAAAATAATGATATAGGTGTTCCAGAAAATTATCCTAATTATAAAAATGTCGGAAATAAAAATGTTTATAACATTGTTGTTCATCATTTTGATAAAATTTATAACATCAAAGCTAGAGCTGATGAAACTATTTTAGTGTCATTGCAAAGAGCTAAAATTGATACTAAATCAAATTGCCTAAGAGGTTTGTGTTCTTGATGTCGTATTAGAGTAATAGATGGTAAATATTTTTCACCAAAAAACTTTGCTTCACTTAGAAAAAAAGACAACTCATCTAACATTTGTTATTCTTGTTCATCGTTTCCTATAACAGATATGGTAATTGAATCATATTAATATTCAATTAGAAGTTTTAAGAAGTCTTCTCTTTTTCTTTCTTTTTCATTGATTATTTCATCTTCACTTATATCTTCAAATTTTCTGGATACTTCATTGATTCTTTCCTTTTCCTTGTTAAGAAAGTTTGATCATCTATGATTGAAATCATCCCTAATATCACTATTTTGATTAATTATTGTAGATACTTCCTCCTTAGTAATAAAAGTTATTGCCTTTTCGCAAATACTTGAGATTATGGATGCTTGTTCTCTTCTTTTATCACTGCCACCTTCACTATTTTGCTTTAAATGTCGTGTCTTCCTATTGTATTTCAATAAATGATTCAAATTCTTAAACTCCCCAGCTATAATTGGTTTTAATTTACTCTTTTGAATATATTCAATAATTAATGTAAAAATCCCATTTTCATAACCATCTATTAAACTATAATAAAAAATAAATTCAGTAATTAAATAACATAATATAATGATGTCTTTTAGGCATCTATCAAAAGCAATTTTATGTAAAAATATAGCGCCATGTAATATCTTTTTAGTTAAATCAATAAATTTACTATCTAAGTGAATATCAAATAAATAATAATCATATGATAATTTCTCTAAATAAAATAGATAAATTTCATCATTTTTATACTCATCTTTTATGTTAAATAAGGCTTTAAATTTTTTAGTTTTTAATTTTGATGTTTTCCCAATGTATCTATTGAAACGATTGGTTTTTTCAAAATCAATACAATTAAACAAATAATCAATCTTAGTTTTATTAGACTCATAATATTTACAATCATTAAGATTAATTTTTCCACCCCATAAGCAAGAATATGATTTAATATTAACAAATATATCATCAATAAATTTATTATCATACTTTGTGAAATCAGTATTAGCAACAAACATAAAATTCATGTTCTTGTTGTCATCCTTAGTATTTTCAGATTCATATTTAGACAACAATCTTAAAAAATTAGATATCAAATAACTTTCATCGAAAATATATAATAGTGTCTTAAATTCTTTGACAATAATACTTAACACTAGTGATATTTTACTAAGGATAGTACAAATTCATCCATTGAAATCATCAAACATAAAAGTTTTTTTATTATCCTGAACTCCATGCAGTAACTCAGATATGTCACATCATGTATTGTAAATAATGTCATTATATAGCCTTGTATCATTTTCTCTTTTGTTATTTATGAATTCTTCTCTAAAATTAGTTATTGATACTTCTAAAATATTTTTAATTTCTTGATCATTATCTGCCTTGATTATTTTACGAACATATAATAAAGCTTCAAGAATTTTTCTAAATTCAAGAAAAGAAATACAATAACATCCATTATCAAAAAATTTAACAAAATTTAAAAGAGCTGTTCTAGTGCTATTGATGAATTTATGTAGTGCTTTCTTGCTATCATCATTATTAGCCAATGAATGAGTACCACCCATTAAAAATTTTAAAATTGTATCCAATTCCACAATATTTGCAAAAGATTTATGTAATTTATATTTATCAATAAAAACATTGTTAAACGGATTACATAAATTGAAATTTAATAAAAATAGTGGTTGAACAAAAACTTTTTCATCTTGTATAATTTCATTAAAATTATTTTTTTGTATTAATTGTTTTATTGGGAAATTAGTTCTCAACGAGTCACTAGATGTAATAAAGTTTGTTTCAAAATATAATAATGACTTAAACATAATCCTCCTTAATTAAGAAAGTATTTTAATGATTATATATCAATATTAATAAAAAAACCCTCCAATTGGAGGGTTTCTATCTTAAATATAGATATTCATTAAATTAATGGAAAGATTTTATATGAATAAATAAAATATCCATTAACTAGGATTCTTTCATTTTCAACACTAAAATTATTAGCACTTAGAAAATCTTCAAAAATCTCTAATACATCACAAGCAGAACAATAAATCTCATTAGGAACCTGAAGTATTGATAAATTTTTAAAATCTGATTCAATAGTTTTAAAAATATTAAAGTATTTTTCTAACTCTCCAGGAGGATTTGGAAATTCTAAACAATTCTCAGATATAAACTGATAATATGTTTTATTAAAAAGTTTTAATGAAATTGGATCCAAATAATCAAATCATTTTTTGTCTTGTGAATCATTTTCACAATCCAATAAAAAAATTTCATTAAATTTTTTAATTCTTTGTAATAACGAATCTATATTTTGAAATTTCATAATAATAACAGCAAAATGGTGCACCATATAGGACTCGAACCTATGACCCATTGATTAAGAGTCAATTGCTCTACCAACTGAGCTAATGGTGCATATTTATTATATTCTATATTATAATATGTTAAACTAATTTTATGTTTTATAATGAAAAAATTAATAGACAATATAAGAAAGAATATAATCTAGATATTAACAATGCATCCTTTAGTGCTGATATTTTCTTTGATATATGTTCTAAATCATTAGTAATTATTAAAGATAAATTAAAAAATAATAATGAAAAAATAAATCTAAATAAATATATACCGTACTATAACTTTAGTTCTAAATTTTTTACAATAATTAAAGCTGAGCTTGAAAAATATAGATTAGAGCATGAGATTGTTACAATTGATCAAAATGAATTAGTTGAAAATATGCTTTCATATATTTATGACTATAACATGAACCTAATCAAAAATGGTGATTTTCAAGCAAATGCAGGTATTCAAAATTTATTCTTATATTTTTATTGTGGCCTTTTCTTAATAAAGGTTCAAAATAAGCTATACAAAAAAATAATCACTACAAATATTAAAAAACACAAAATAGATAATTGTTTGCAAGCAATCCTAACATCATCTGAAAAAGATAGTGATATATGCAAATTAACTAAATCATTTGTGATTTGGATTAATGAGTTTTTGAATGAATTAGTACAAGCAAATAATAATGAAAAAGTTATGATAATTAACAACCAGGAAGAAGAAAAAAATATTGTACAAAAAAATACAAAAGTAGAGAATTTTAGTTTATCATTTTCAAAATTAAAAAAATTGTTGTCTCACTTTAATAGTAAAATTATTGGTCAACCTTTTGTTATTGATAAGATAAATGAAATTTTAATTGGTGAAATGTATAATGTGTCAAGAAAAAACCATCGTCCAATTGGTATTTTATTTTTTGTTGGTCCCACTGGAGTAGGTAAAACTGAAACAGCAAAAGAATTATCAAAATTTTTATATGGCACAGAAAGGATTCATCGTTTTGATATGAGTGAATACAAATCAGAAGTAGCTATCCAAAAACTTATTGGTGCACCAAATGGTTATGTAGGATATCAAGAAGGAGGAACTTTAACAAATGCAATGCAATCTAATCCTAATAGCATTGTTTTATTTGATGAAATTGAAAAAGCTGATAAATCTGTTTTTGATTTATTTTTGCAAATGTTAGATGAAGGTATTATTTCATCAAATAAGGGTGTTAAATCTTATTTTGATAACTCTATTATCATCTTTACATCTAATCTTGGGGTTTCAAAAATAAAAGATAATATGTCCTATGAAGAAATACAAGAAATTGTCAAAGCTAATGTAGAACATTTTTTTAATAATACTATAAATCGTCCTGAATTGTTAGGAAGAATCGGTAAAGATAATATTATTGTTTTTAACGTTATTAACAAAAAAAGTGATTTATACAAAATTCTTGATATCATGTTTAATGACTTTTTAAGTGAATACATCAAAATTAAAATCATATTTAAATTTGATAGGACAAAATTATATGATGAAATATTGAAAACTGTAGATTTAACCAAAGGTGCAAGAGATATTAGAAATAAATTTGAACTTTTTAAAAAACATTTGTATACAGCATTTTTTAATAAAGAATTAAGTGTTAACTCTATGAAAAATTCTGAAATTTCATTTGAATACAATAACCAAAAAGTCAATATTACTAATGTTAAAAAAATTCAAACCAAGAAACCAGCTAAAAAATAAAATAATTTAATATGTTATAATCTTATAGATTATAAAGGTGCTACATATGGATATAGATAAAGATTTAAATTATATTGCTGGAAATTTATTAGCAGAGGTTATTACAAAAAATTATAGTAATAGTATATTTTGTAATAGTAATGTTGATGAAAATGGTTTTCATATTGATGTGAAACTAAAAAATGATTCTATTTCAACAAATGATTTTGCAAAATTAGAGAAATTAGTATCTAAACTAACTACTGGTGCTATCAAGTTGGAATATTATACACTAAGAAAAAAAGATGCGTTGATAGTTTTTAAGGATAATAGTTATATTACTGAAACAATTAATGATTTAGATCAGGATAATGTTTTATTAGTTAAAATTAGGGAAAATGACTACCTAACCCAAACAACTTACATTAATAATACAAATGAAATAAAAGCCTTTAAGTTAATTAATGTTGGTGGTTCTTATTGAAAAGGCGATGCTAATAACGATCAATTAACTAGAATTAGTGGTGTTGCTTTTAATTCAAAATCAGAACTTGATGAATTTATAAAAGAATATGAAGACAAGATTGCTAGAGACCATCGTACAATTGGTAAAGATTTAGAACTTTTCACATTTGATTTATTATCAGGACAAGGATTGCCGATTTGATTGCCAAATGGTACCATAATTAAAAAAGAAATCAGAAATTTCTTATCGCAGTTAGAATTTAAATATGGTTTTGAAAATACATATACTCCTATTGTAGGGAATATTGAATTATACAAAAAATCAGGTCATTGAGATCATTACAAAGATAATATGTTCCCACCTATGAAACTTGATACTGAGGAATTAGTTCTAAGACCTATGACTTGCCCACATCATATTCTTGTATATAAAAAGAAACAATACTCATATAAACAATTGCCATTAAGATTATGTGAAGAATCAATGTTACATCGTTATGAATCATCTGGTGGCTTAACTGGTTTTGAAAGAGTTAGAGAAATGGTACTAGAAGACACACATATTTTTTGTACACCACAACAGGTAAAAGATGAGGTTTTCAATTGTTACAACATGATTAATGAAGCATATAAAGGTTTGGGTTGTAGTGTTTACCAAGTTGATTTATCTTTACATGATCCAAATGACAAAGAAAAGTTCCACAATGATTCAAAAATGTGAGAAAAAGCTGAAAATGATTTAAGAGAAATGTTAAAAGAAAAGAATATTAAATATGTCGAAAAAATAGGTGAAGCAGCATTCTATGGACCAAAGATTGATTTCCAAGTTAAAACAGTTTTGGGTAGAATTATTACTATGTCTACTATTCAATTAGATTTCCTATTACCTCAAAGATTTAACATTGAATTTAAAAATGAAAAAGGTGCAATGGAACAAGCAATTATGATTCACCTAGGTATTGTTGGAACTTATGAAAGATTATTATCAATTTTATTAGAGCAAACAAAAGGAATTTTGCCTCTTTGATTATCACCTAAACAAATAGTTATTATACCTGTATCAATTGATGCTCATTTAGATTATGCAGAAAAAATTAACAACCAATTAAGAAAATTACTAATAAGATCTTCTATAGATAATAGAGATGATAGGTTATCTAAAAAAATTAGGGATGCTCAAATATCAAAAATACCATATCAAATAATTATTGGTGACAAGGAAGTTGAATCAAATACTATTTCTGTTAGAAAATTTGGTGAGGAAGAAGTTGAATCTTTTGACATTGAAGAATTCATTAAAATTGTTACAAAAAAAATCAGCAATAAAAGTTAACCTATTCTTCTCTTATTGCTAAATGATTCCTTAATAGTTTCATCATCAATATAATCTATATTAGCATTTAAAGGAATGCCAAAACCAATTCGATATATTGATAAATTATTTAAATGCTTTAATTTTGTTCTAATATATTCAGCAGTAGCTTCTCCATTTATTGAGAAACTAGTAGCTATTATAATTTCTTCTATTTTTAATGTATTGATGGTAACAATTATTTTTTGTACATCAATATCTTCAAATTTTATTTTGTTCTTAGTCCCAACTTCACCACCTAGAATAAAATAATAACCAATATATGAACCAGTGTCATTTATTCTTTCAAAATCATCATAAGTTGAGACAATACATAAAGTTTTCTTTCGATTATTATCTTTGCAAAAATTACAAATTTCATTAGTTGTAAAATTATTGCATAAATTACATTTTTTAATTATTGATTTTGCGTCAATAAGTCTCTGTGCAAAAGTTGATGCATATTTAAAATCTTGATTAAGTATATGGATAGCATATCTTTTAGCATTTTTAGAACCAACACCAGGAATTGATCTAAAAGCATCAATTAAGAACTCTAATTCTTTAATTTTGTTCATTAATTAAAATAAACCATCAATACCAGGTCCAGCAATTTTGTTTGTTATTTCAGTCTTACCTTTAATTAAAGCTTGGATAGCATTATTAATAGTTTCTGAAATAATATCTTCTAATGTTTCTTTATCACCTTTGTCAATAATTGCATCATTAACAATTTGAATACTTTTAATCTTTAAACTACCATAGATTTTCAATTTAACAAATCCTTTGTAATCAAAATCAAATAATTTTTCATCAAATTCTTTCATTTTCTTAGTTAACTCAGCTTGCATCTTTTGCGCTTCAGCCATCAATTTTTTCATGTCCATAGTTAAAACCTCCCTAACTATTTAGAATTTCTAATAATGATTGAGTAATATTCTCATCATTACTTTCATCACTTATACTTATTTTAACATCTTTGAATGATTGTTGTTTTAAATTTTTATATTCATCCAAATATGTTCTAGCTGTTTCTTTATCAATAGCAATAACCTTTTGTGTTCTACCAAATGATTTCCTATAATAATCAATAAATTCTTTTGTGTTTGCAATGTTATTAAATTCATCACATAAAAATTTATTATCCATTAACACAAAAGCACCATTAGGTGATGCATTAAGAAATTTTTTAGCCTTAAGAAACTTATTAATTACAGGTGACATTTCTAATTCACCATTTTCTAAAACATTAACTAACTTGTCATTTAATTCTTCTTTAATATCAGATTTGTAATTAGCAGCAACAGCAAAGAAATCATCCTTGATGTTTAAATCCATGTTGATATCGTGTGTTGGTTCTACAATACTTATTTGTTTTTCTTCAACAACATCTCAACTATCACCTAAATTTAAATTAGCTGTCATTCGTCTAGTTGCATTATTATTTAATTTAATTTCTTTCGTTCTAAAAATTTGTTTAGTTTCAGGAGGTGTTAATTCTACAGTATCATTAATTTCACCAATTGAATCTAACTTTATTGTTGGACCATTAAAAGGTTCAGTTGATCTAGAATTTTTTCATATATTTAAATTTTTTGTGTCTATAGACATTGTTTCATTCGCCTCACCAATATTATCTTTTGGAAATAATTCTATATTATTATTTAACTTTTTGCTAATTTTATTCATTGAATTTAAAATAATAAATTCAAATGTAAACCTAGGCTTATCACTATTTTTCAATTTCATTAATTCATTATTATAATTATCAATGTAACTTAAAAAATTACTATTATCTTTAATGCTTATTAATTGTTCTTCACATAAAAACTTTTTTAATAAGGTTAATTGTTTAGTTGAATTATAAATATAACAATCCATTAAAATTTCAATTATTTCTACCAATAAATAATAAAAATCAACACCATGTTGCTCAAAATCATTTATTGTTAAAATTACATTTTGTAAATCATTTTCAAAAATATAATTAATAAGTTTGATTTTATCATCAATACTAACTAACCCAAATACCTCATTTAAATCATTATCTTTTATATCACTATTTGAATAAGAACGCATTTGTTCCAATATACTTAAAGCATCTCTTGCTGCACCATCAGATAGATTCACAATATTATCTAATGCAATTGGTGAAATGGTGATTTTTTCCTTTTCACAAATAGTGTGAAGAAGTTTTTTAAGATCTATATTTGATATACGATTAAAATCAAATCTCTCTGATCTAGAAACAATGGTAGAGGGAATCTTATTAAATTCAGTTGTAGCAAAAATAAACACAACATTGGTAGGTGGTTCTTCAATTGATTTTAATAGAGCATTTCATGAGCTATTAGTTAACATATGAGCTTCATCAATTATATATATTTTTGTTTTCAATTGACTAGGGGCATATTCAATAGAATCAATTAGATTTCTAATTTCAGAAACACCACTATTACTCGCTCCATCCAATTCAATAAAATCCATAGAATTATTTTGATTTATCGATAAACAATTGCTACATTTATTGCAAGGATTTTCATTTAGTGGTTCTAAACAATTTATTGCTTTTGAAAAGATTTTTGCAATTGATGTTTTACCAGAACCTTTTGGACCATAAAAAATATAAGCATGAACTGTAGTTTTAGTTTTTATTTCATTCATTAATGTCTTTATAATGTGCTTTTGCCCAACAACTGTATTAAAATCTTGTGGGCGATATTTTCTATATAAAACTTTATTTTCCATAAATATATTTAGATTATAAAATATTAATCAACATGATTAAACTTAAATTTCACCAATTTAAGAAAATTTTCAAATAAAATTGCTAATGTCATTGGTCCAACTCCATTAGGAACAGGTGTAATATAACTAGCTACATCATAAACATCTTCGAAATCAAAATCTCCACATAATCTATTTTCAAAATGATTAATACCTACATCAATACAAATCGCACCCTTCTTTACATAATCTCTAGTTATTAGTTTAGCACTTCCAACAGCACTAATTAATACATCGGCAGTTTTAGTTATATCTTGTAAATTTTTTGTCTTTGAATGACAAATAGTTACAGTTGCATTTTTTTGCAAACATAAAATTGATAATGGTTTACCAACGATATTGCTTCTACCAACTATGACAATATTCTTAGATTCTAAATTTATACTGTAATAATCTAAGATTCTTATACAACCCTCTGGTGTACAAGGTTTGATGTCTTCTGGAAAAGTTTTAATGAACATCTTACCTAAATTTAAGGGATTAAAACAATCTATATCTTTTTTTGGATTTATTACCTCAGAAATTTTATTTTGATTAATGTGTTTTGGCAATGGTGCTTGGACCAAAATTGCACACACAGTATCATCATCATTTAATTTATTAATTTCAGCAATCAAATTAATCTCAGAAATAGAATCATCAAATTTTAATAATTCTGCCTTAATACCCAAACTTTTTGCAAGTATCATCTTATTTCTAATATAAACATTACTTGCAAAAATATCACCAACTTGAACAATCACAAGTTTATTATTAATTAAATCAAAATGACATAATTGTTTTTTTAAATTACTAATAATATCATTAGCTATTCTTTTGCCAATAATAACTTTATCTAAAACAACATAATGATTTAACACAACATTGTTATCAATATGTTTAGAATTAACTAATTTAAAAACTTGTTGTGGTATTTTTATAATATTATTGTCTCCAAATAAGTATTCAATTACTTCATCATGGTTGAATCCAATATCATTAAATTCTTGTTGATTTGTTACTATCACATGATCAGAAACATCAATTAATTTTGTCAATTTATCCACATTATTTGTTACATATATCATAGTATTAATTATATGACTAAAATTCTTGGAAATTCTAAACGATTTTATGCCTAATATATTTAGAGTATGATTAATATAAATTACCAAAGAAATATGAATGATTGTGGGGTTTGTGTACTTCAATCATTAATTGAGAAAATGCACCATAAGAAAATTGATTATTCCACATTGCTTTCTGAATTTAACCTAACAAATAATGGAATAAGCATATTTGATTTGGAGACAGTAGGATTAAAATATGGAATTATCTTAGATAGCTATGAGGCTACATTAGATGAACTTAAACAATATCAAAAAACTAGATTTTTTATCTTATTAATAAAAAATAATGATTTATTGCATTATGTTATAGCATCAAAGAATAAAGATAAAGTAGATATATATTGTTCTGAAAAAGGTTATTATCAATTAAGCTATGATGAAATAGCTAAGATATGAACAGGAATTTTAATAGAATGTTCAAAAACAAATTTTAAAATCAAACATGTACAAACTAAAAATATATGATCTAACTTAAATTGGTTTTATATTATCTCTAACAATGTTTTAAATATTGTTTTAATATTTTTGTCAATTATAGCAGCTAGCTTCATTAAAAATTATATTAACATAGTTATTAATAACAATCAGTTATCAAATCTACTAGGTTTTATTATATTATTTTTGTTAATAAACATTAGTAAAAATATTGGTGAAAAATGTCTAATGGCTTGGAATGTACATACAAGTTATAAGCATTATATCTATCTAAATAAAATGATCATTAATCGGCTAAGACATAAACATATCACTTTCTATAATAAAATTGATGTTAATAATGTAAAGAATATTGATGAACATTTAATTAGACTTTCTAATTTCTACAATATAACATTCAATAAATTTATTACAGATATTGTTTTTGTAATATTAACCAATATCATTATATTTGCATGTAATTGATATATTGGAATGATTGTTTTAATACTATTATTTATAGAAATATTCTTTGATATCATAATTTATCTATGTAATAAGACAAAACATCATAAATTTGAATCCTATAGGAATGAATATATAAATAATTATCATAAATTTATCTATCAAAGTCAGTATACTTTATCACTTGATGATAGTACATTAATAATTAAAAAAATTGATAAAGCACAATTTAATTTAAAACAACTTTTTTATAGCACATTTAGAATTAACAACTTCTTAAATCTTAGTAATGAAATTTTCTTTCAAATTATTTATATGATTATCTTTATTATATCTGCATATTATATTGTTAATGTGAAGACACTATCATTAGCTAGATTAATGTTTATCATATCTATATTTCAACTAAACATAAGTAATTTGAAAAATATATTAAACATCACTAAACAAATAATGCCACTAAAATATTCATTTGATATTGTGAGAGTAATACTAGAAAATGAAAATTCAGATAATGTTGGAATATTATCAATAAATGAATTAAAAAAGATATATTATAAAAATTTAACAATATTAAATGATACTTTAATTAAAGGAAAATCAGGTTGTGGAAAGACAACGATGTTGATGAACATCTGCAATATGAGAAATGATCAAATTGACATATCATATAATTTAATCAACAAACGAAATATCAGTCATCAATTCTTTATTAATAATTGCCTTTATATCTCAAATAAAACATCATTCAACGAAGAAACTATAATCAATTTGTTACAAGATGATAATTACCAAGAAATAGTTAGTTATTTTGTTAATTTACTAAACATCAAAAATTTTGACAACCTATCAATAGGTCAAAAACAATGTTTAATCTTCATTAGCTTAATTAAATATAAATCTAAAATAATTCTTCTTGATGAATTATTGTCTAATGTTGATGCTAATTTAAAAAATGAATTATTAAAATATATAAAACCATGAATAGTGAAAAACAATTTTTTAATATATGTAAGTCATGATTTGAATAATGAACAATACTTTATGAATGTGGTGGATTATGAATAGACAAATTTTTTATAGCATTATATGTTTTTTTATTTTTACACTTATAACATTTTTTTTATTACTATTTATGAAGTTTGATAAACAAACTCAAACAATAATATTTAAAAACAATCAAAGTTCATATATTTATCTAACCAACAATCAATACAAACAATTAAATAACTATCAAACTATAACTATTGTTAATAAAACAAATATTTCAAAAGAATATAATTTAATCAATACATTTTGCAATGAATATGGATATTTTTTATCTATAAATAACTATACTAGTGAAAAACAAATGGAATCAATTATTATTAAATTAAAACCGACTAATCTATTTGGAATTTAAATATTCATTATATTTCTTATCAATTAGTTGTTTAATTTCATCAAAGGCTTTGTTTGCTGCAATAGTTTTAATTATTTTACCATTTTCAAATAGTAAAGCTTTATCGTTGCTTCCTGCAATACCAATATCAGCCATTTTGCCTTCACCAATTCCATTAACAACACAACCTAAAATAGAGATGTGTAATGGAAAAAATTTATCCTCACAATATTTTTCTACTTTATTAACTAAATCAAACATATCATAATTTAATCTACCACACGTTGGACACGAAATAATATTTACTCTATCAGTATTAATTTTTAATATATTTAAAAGTTTATATGCTACTTTTATTTCTAGTTCTGGATTATCACTTATTGATATTCTTATAGTATTACCTATACCATTCAATAACAATGGAGCTAGTCCTATAGCTGACTTTAAACAAGAATTAACTAATGTCCCTGCTTCAGTTACACCTAGATGGATAGGATACTTGTACTTTTTATGTGCAATCTCATTAACTTTAATGTTAAGTAATGGATCACTACATTTTAGTGAAATTACAATTTTTTCAAAATTTTCTTCTTGAAAAATTTTCAAATATTCATCTAATGATTCAATCATAGAATCAACATAATTATAATTATTTTTCTCAAGTATTTTCTCAGAGACAGAACCTTGGTTTACACCGATTCTAATCCATACATCTTTTTGCTTGGCTAATTTGATAATTTCAATAATTTCATTTTTATTTGAAATATTGCCAGGATTCAATCTTATTTTAGCAACTCCATAATTGATAGCAGTAAGAGCATATTTATAATTAAAATGAATATCAGCTATAATTGGAATTGGTGATAATTTTACAATTTTTTCAAGAGCTTTCAAATCATCATCATCAAAGATAGCAACTCTAACAAAATCACATCCCAATTTAAACAAATTATCAATTTGCTTAACAGTATTATCTACATCCTTTGTTTTAGTATTTGTCATTGATTGTATATATATTTTTTTTGTAAAATCAATTATTTTTTTTGACATATTGGTATAAGTTTATCATAATATTTTCTTCAAATTTGTGAACAAGGATGAATATTTTATCTATTTGAATATTTAATTAAAATGTCTTCGCTCTTTTAGATTTTATGATTTTACATTAAATCTAATCATTGTTGCATCATATCGATAATGATTAATTAATTCAAGAAATTCATTATGCAATGTTTGGTTTAATGTTATCTCAATTTGATTTGGTGTAGAAATATTTTTAAACAATCATCAATTAGGACCATATAGTGGAAATTGTTCAAATGATGATTTATTAATAATTGAATTAATATTAGCAAAATTAATTGAAGTTAAATTATTACAACCACTAAAAATATCAGAATCAATTTCAATCTTGTTAATTTCATTGCTAAAACTTACTGATTTCAAAGCTTCCATTCCACTAAAGGCAGAATAACCAATTTTGGAAATATTACTTGGAATACTTAACTCACTAATTTTAGTACGCTTTAAGAAATCGTGTGGAATTTCAGATAACTTTGTAGGAATATTTATTGTAGTTAATTTTTTACAACCCGCAAACATTGAATCAGGTAACACATTAATTTGATTATCTAAAACAACTTCTTCAATATTAGTAAATATAATTCTGTTGTTTTGTATATTTGGCTTTGACAATAAGAAATCATAAGTTGATGCTTCATCTCCTAATTTAGGAATGAAGATATACTTAACTCTTGATGCTGGCCTATTATCATTACTACCTCACATTTGTTCACGAAAGTCAGACTTGAATTGATTTGAATATGTAACAGGAGTATCATTAATAGTAGTTGGTAGTTTAACTTCAGTAACATCATTTGGTAAAGTATAACCAGTAATTACATATCCATCTCCACTATTTTCAATATTACTTTCACCAAACATATTAATAGCTTCATTTAGAGAAATATTCCCAGATTGCATTGGTTCTAGTGGTTTTTGAGAAGTTGGGTTGTTTGCATGATTAATAAAATAATAAATTCCATATGATGTTATACCAATAACACTAATCCCTAATAAACTCAGTAATAAACTCAGTAAAATAATTTTAAGTAATCTAAATGACTTCATATCCCCTCCATTTATAATTTTATTTAATACTTTTATTATATAACTATAATAAAATAAATTTTTTGCAATAATTTAATATTAGCTATTGATTAGAAACATATTTATGATACATATCAGATAAATTATCAGACAAAGGACCATCATACATTATCTTTCCTTTATCTAAAATTGTTGTATATGTTGCATACTTACCAACTTCATCTAAAATATGTGATGAAATAAAGATAGCTTTTCCGTTTTTTTGCAAAGATAATAAAGTGTCAAATAATTCTTGGCGAGCAATTGGATCAAGGTTTGCTGCAGGTTCATCCATTATTAGTACTTCTGGATTATTTATCAGTGATTGTGCGATTAATATTTTCTTTTTTTGACCAGAAGAAAAAGACATAGGATTTTTGTTTGCAAGTTGTTCTAGACCTAAATTATTTATTATTTCATCTACTTTTTCGTCAACATTTTGCACTGAATAACCAGATAATATAGCCATGTATTTTAAATAGGTTCTTGTACTAATTTTTCTTGGAAATTTTGCTTCTTCAGGGATATATCCTATTAGTTTTTTAGCCTCTTTTGTTTCATTTTCATAACCACCAATCAAAATAGTGCCACCACGTTTATACTTTGAATAAGCACCAATAATTGATTTTATTGTAGTTGTTTTTCCTGCACCATTAGCACCGATAAATGCATGAAATTGTCCAGGATAAATATTGAATGAAACATCATCAATTGCAGGTTCCTTTCTTCTTTTATATTTTTTATATAGATTTTTTACTGAAACAATAGGTGCTATATCAATAAAATTACTAGATTGTGATTGGAAATCTTTTTTTTCAATGATATTTTCTTTACCAATCAACTTTATTAAATCATTCTTTAACTCCTCACTAGTAGAATTACCATTAATGAATGATTCAATTACATAATCTATATCTGTTTCATTTATTTTATTCATATTATTGAAAATCCTTTCTTTTATAAGAAATACTTAATATTGAAGCAAGACTTATAAAAATAAAAATCCATAATATAGCAATAGCTCAAGGAGGATCTGCTTGGACAGAAGTGTATGTAAAACTATTGTTGTATGTTATGTTATTAATAGTAAGTGATTTTACATCATTAATATGTGTAATTGATCAATTATATGGAACAGATGAAACATCAAAACTATTAATATATAATGATGTCGATCCGGCAAGAACAGAGAATGCTGTAATTGGATTTAAATAATTGATAGCAACCGCTCCACTTGCATGTGCTGATAAACTTGGTAATAAATTTACTATATTTGAAACTAATTCCTTATTTACCTTAGATCACAATTGTTGGTCTCCATCAATCCTATTATTCATGTCACTATTATTTGAATCCAATAAATAAAAATTACTATATGGTACTCACACATTATTGATTGAATAACTAAAACTTGCATTCTCATTGATTACAAGATACGGGGTGTAGTTTTTATCATAAACAATAGTTAATATTGATTGACTAAATCGTTCTAATTTTATTCCAGTTAAATAATTTTGATTTGCTGATTTATATAATTCAGGATTTTCCTTCAAACTAGTATTAAATTTTTCAATAACATTATTACAAAGATTATTTGACAATACTCTAGTTGGTGAACTAATGACAAATCCTGCAATTTGAGTAAATGTAGAATTAATTATAGAACTTAAGATTAAAACAAAAATTGGAATTAGTGTTGCACTTCTTCCAGATAAAAAAATTGAGAACATAGCAGCAACCATTGCCATACATAAAAAAGCTAAAAATGATGCACCAAACCCACCTGCTATCATCCATCCTAAAACATGTAATTTTATATATGCATCATAACCTACAACACCTAAAGCAATTACAATTATAATCATCTGTAATAGCGCCAAAATAAAACTATAACTGAACAAAAATAGAAAACGGGCTATGATAATTGTTTTTCTAGTCATTGGTTTAGCAATAAGTATGATTTCTATTCCATCCTTTTGTGAATCCTTAAAAATATTAATCCCTCTTAAAACACCTTGTATACCAGCACTTAGAGTAACAATTATTGATGATAATATCGATGTCATTGGTATTGCCTGAAAAGATATTACATTATTGAAAAATTTACCAAATAAAGGAATTAAAAGTACAAGAAGTAAGATGATTAAAAAAAGGATAGTAATTAATCATGTTGATGTCTTTTTAAGAATTATTAATGATATATATCTAAACATTGAAAAAACATTTGGATATTTTTGCTGATTATTAACATAGATATCATTCATAATAATATATTATATCAATTGTATATATCAAACTATACCTAAATGATGTATTAACCTATACTTAGAAATTATACTTTGTAAATAATATTATGTTTATATTTTCAATTTAAGTCACCAACAATCATTAACCTCAAACTCATTGAAGTGTTATAATATAAAAACAATAT
>CASEIK010000062.1 GCA_949288005.1 uncultured Mycoplasmataceae bacterium
ACTATAAAAGATATCATGTATATATGGAGATGAAAGATAAAAGAACAATTGATAGATATTACACACCAATTTCATCAATATTTGCTATAAGGGAGTACAATAAACATGTGGTTGTGTAAAAAGACTATGATTTAAGCAAAATTAATAGATGTGTATTAATAAAATTATTATAAAATTATTATGGGGATGTCACGGTTTCGACATGACTAAATGTTTTATAAGTGCAGTGGGGTTTGCCCCTTATAGCTCTAGGTTCAAATAAATGCAGATGAACAAAAAAACAAAAATGTTGAACTAACTCCATTTGAAGTTAATCAACTAATGGTTTCTAACCAAATTAACTTAGCTTGCTAATTAGTTAAAATAGAATTTATTATGATTTTTCTGTTAAAGTAATAAATTAATCAAACAGATATAACTAAAATGTGACATCAAGCAATTTAGTTGAATGCATACTTGGTGTATCTAGGATAAAAGTTTGTGCCATAACTCATTCTAGAATATTAAATGGTAATAAACTGTAGACCTTATAATATGTTTTTTTGTGGAAACGGGTTCGACTCCCGTCATCTCCACCATATACCAAATTAGTTTAAGTAGTAAAACAAAATTTATCAGTGCAAATCTGATATTTGGTTATATTATTAAATTATATGAACAAAACTCAATTAAAAGATTTTTTAGAATCTAGATTCAATATTGTTTTAGAAAATGAACTCCACAAGGATAGAATAACTTTCAATAAACAATGTATGAATATTCAACCAAACACTAATGATGATAAATGTTATGTAACAGTTGCTGATTTTATTTGTATGAATAGGAAAAGTGAAAAATTTTATTTTTGTTTATATGGTAAAAAAAATACAACCATGAAACTTGATGAAAAAACTAACACAATTTCTATTAGATTAGAGAATAATGTTATTAAAAGAAATATGTATGATAGTTTATTCCGTAAAATTAAAAAGCCTTTACAAACATCTAAAAGTTATGTTGTATTTTTCACTAATGGCGATGTTGAAAATCATGGTTCAAAAAAAATTATTATTTGTAATGAATTAAGTATTGATCCTTTACTTTCTAAATATTATGATAAATAGAAATCATACTTATGATGTTTCTAATTGTTCATAGCTGAAAACTTTTTTCAATTGAGATACAACATCACTTTCAGTATACTGAACATAATTCAATGTTGTATTAATAGTAGCATGACCAAGTATTTTCTTAATAATTTCAATATTGATATCATTACTTAATAAATGGGTTGCAAAACTTCTCCTTAAACTGTGCGGAGTTAAATTTTTGTTAAAATAAGTATTTGATATTTTTTTAACAATTAGGTTTATTTGTTTTGTAGTTAATATTTTATTTTTTGTAGAAATAGCTATTCTGTTATTCTCTCATTCTTCAAGTAAATTAATTATAAAAGAACTTAGGTAAATAGTTCTATATTTATTTCCTTTTCCCCTAATAATAAATTTATTCTTATCAATAATATTGTTTTTATTAAATTGGATAAGTTCACTAACTCGTACACCTGTAAATAGCAAAAAAGCAAATATTAATCAGTTTCTTCTATCAATTCATTTTTTCTTAGGTATATTATTAAAGATTGTTAAAAATGTTCTTATTGAAACAACATCCTTAAAACCTTTTTCAAGTTTAGGCATTCTTACTAGCCGACATTCATTTAGTAATTTTCATGATTTATTAAATTTCAGAAATGACATTATACTCGCATACATTAATCTTGTACTAGAAGGATTATGATTTTTAGAATATTCATTAATATATTTAACAAATAATGAAATTGTTGGTTTTTTATCACAGAGAAATAATTGTCAGATATTTGCATTACGCATATATATGTTAATGGTTTTTTTTGATAGATTTCTATTTTGCAATCAATTTATATAATTCATACATTAATATTAGGCTTAGATTTTTTATTATTTTCCAAATTTTTACAATTTATGTATAAATTGTAAAAAAAAGATGCTAAAAAATAGCGAAAATGACCCATAAATTAAAAATTCAAAAATAAGATGAAATTTAATTTATTCTCCATTATTTTTAATTCTATAAAATTATAAATTTTTTTCAATAAAATAAGCAAAAATAAGAAATTTATAGATT
>CASEIK010000063.1 GCA_949288005.1 uncultured Mycoplasmataceae bacterium
AAATTGTCAATCTTTTTATTTCAAAATTTGAAGGTTTATACTTATTTGTTGAAAATGGTTTCATTTTACTCACTCCTATTTAAAATTTTATGGAGAAAATTATATTTTTATAAAATGGTTCATTTTCGTTATTTATTTGTAAATTTATTTAAAATAGCTTAGTTTATTATATAAAACATATTTTTTGTGTTAGAATAACATTATAGGTGTTTTATGGGTAAAAAGACTTTAAAATTTAATTCTGAAGAAGAACATATTGACTTTGAAAAAACAAGAGTTCAACCTACTAAATTGTTTGATGTGGATAATCTTGATTTTAATCAAAAAGAAAATTTTAATCCAATATTTGTTGAAATGTCTACAGATGACTTAATTTATAAATTAGAGTATGATGATTTAACAGATGATGAAATTTTTCAAATCAAAGCTATTTTAAGAAACAGAGAATCAAATTCAAGTGAATAATTCTTTTATTAATAGATGTCAGTCATATTATTCATTATTGGATTCAACCATATCTATTGATAGGTTATTGGATTTTTCTATTCAAACAGGTAATGAATATGTATTTTTAGTTGACAAGGATGTTAGTTCATCTATTGAATTTTATTGTAAATCAATTGATAAAGGTTTAAAACCAATAATAGGTATTGAAATAATTTATAAAAATAATAAGTATATATTAGTTGCCAAAAATGATAAAGGTTACCATAATATTGTACGAATTTCATCATACAATAAAACTAATCATGACTATGATTTGTTTAAATATCTAGATGGTGTACTTGTTATTTTTGATGGCAATGATACTGATTTGTTAAATTCTAACTTTTATCATATAAACCAATTAGCTATTAATAATGTGAAGTATTTAACAAAAAATGAAAAACAATCATATAGGGTATTGCACGGTATTGCAAAAAATATGTTACTTGCAGATATTAAAGATGATGGTGATTTTCATTTTCTTTCTAACCAGGAAGCTATAGATATTTATGGTGAACAAAAAATTATTAAAACATTTGAGATATTAAAGCAATGTGTCTTGTATTTAGAGAAAAGTAAAATTAATTTACCTAAGTTTTGTTTACCAAAAAACATTAGTTCTAGAAAATATTTAGAAAAACTTTGCATTGATGGTTTAATAAAAAAAATGAATATAAAAGATGGTTTAATAGAAAAAAAATATGTTGATAGATTAAGATATGAAATTGCAATCATTGATAAGATGAATTTTAATGATTATTTCTTAATTGTTCAAGATTTTGTCAATTATGCAAAATCAAAAAATATTCTGGTTGGTCCTGGTAGAGGTTCAGCTGCAGGTTCACTAGTATCATATGCTTTGAATATTACTGATGTTGATCCAATTAAAAATAATCTAATTTTTGAAAGATTTCTTAATCCGGATCGAAAATCATTACCAGATATAGATATTGATGTTATGGATACAAGAAGACAAGAATTAATTGATTATATTTTTGGTAAGTATGGAAAAGAGAATACATGCTATATTGCAACATTTCAAAGAATAAAATCAAAAATGGCAATAAGGGATGTTGGCAGATGTTTAGGTATTGATTTAAAAATAATTGATACAATTACAAAATTATTGACACCTGATTGTGATAATGATTTGATTAATGGTGTTAAGAATAATAATAGTATGAACAATTTTTATGAAAACTATAAGAATTTATTTATTATTGCAGCAAGTATAATTAATATCCCAAGACAAGTATCTACTCATGCTGCTGGTATTATTATTTGTAGTGAAGAAATTACCAATCATATTGGTGTTCAATTAGGTATTGATAATTGATTTTTATCTCAACCAACTATGGAATATATCGAAAAGGTTGGTTTGATAAAAATAGATATTTTAGGATTAAAAAATTTATCTATTATTGGAACCATTGTTGATCAAATCAAGAATAAATATCAACAAGATGTTGATCTTAGTAAGATTGATTTTAATGACAAAAAATTATTTAATGAAATTTCACAAGCAAATACTATTGGAATTTTTCAATTAGAATCGCCAGGAATGAGATCAACTTTAAGAAAAGTTAAGGTAGATTCTATTGAAGATATATCCATAGTTTCAGCATTATTTAGACCAGGACCACAAGCAATGATTCCAGATTATGTTAAAACAAAAAGAGGTGAATTAGATGAAAATTATATTAATAAAAATTTAAAACCAATATTGAAACCAACATTAGGTTTCTGTATATATCAAGAACAAGTTATTGAACTTATTAAAAGTGTATCTGGTTTTTCAACAGCTGAAGCTGATATTTTTAGAAGAGCTATATCAAAAAAGAAAGAAGATATATTTGAACAAATGAGGAAACCATTTGTTGATGGTGCAATTAAAAATAATTATACAAATGAACAAGCTAATAAAATATTTGATTTTTTATTAGAATTTGCAAATTATGGTTTTAATCACTCTCATTCATTAAGTTATGCCTATATTTCATATCAAATGATGTTTCTAAAATATTATTATCCTCTTGAGTTTTACTTAACATTATTAAAATATGGCGATAGTTCCAATAACAAAAATGACTTTTATATAAATGAAGCAAAGAAGAGTGGCTTGAAAATTTTTAATGTTTCAATGACTAAATCTAATATAAATTTTTCAGATTTTAATAATGGTATTATTTTTGGTTTCTCAAATGTTAAAGGTATTGGAATTGAGATAGCAAAAAAGATTATAATAATCAGAGAAAAGAATGATTTTTCAAAGGATTATATAAGTGTTATTTCACATTTATCTGTCAATGGTATATCAAGAAGAATTATTGAAATTCTTATAAAAATAGGTGCTTTTGATGAGTATAATGTGGATAGAGAATATTTATTAATAAACTTGGATGAAATAATTGAAAATGCATCTTTTAAAATAAGTGATAAATTTATATTTGGCTTAGATTTAAAACAAAATGAAGTAAAGATGGATGAAAAACAAAAATCTGAGTATGAATATCAATATTTAAGTTATAGTTTTTCTAACAATAAATATAATGATTTATTTATTAAATTTAGAGATGAATATAATCTTATGGTATTAGATGCAAAAACAATCAATCATGAATATAATTATTTAGTTAATATTAAATCAGTTAAGTTAGCAACAACAAAATATAATAAAAAAATGTTATTCATTCGCGTTGAAACAGATTTACTCAGTTTTGAAATTACTTGCTTTAACCAAAATATTATTGATAACATTAAACCAAATTCTTTTGCTGTGACAAATCTTAATGTTGATAAAAATGGTAAGATTTCATTAACTAAAATTCTTTCTTATATTGGTTAGTTTTTAAGACAATATTTACAATAATAATCATTAAAAAATAGAATACATAAATAACAATACTATGTATATTCATATAAAAAAGTTGATTATCAATTTTTATGTTTAATAAATTATATATTCAATTTATATATCTATTAATGATAGTGAATAATATAGGTATTCAACATAATAATAAACAAGTAATAAATGTAAATAAAATCAATGGATTAAATATGTAGTTAAATAAAAATGAATATATATTAAAGTAATTATTAAAACTTAGTGTTATTGGCAAAACAACAATTGGTAGTAAAACATTAATTAATGTTAGTTGCAAATAATTATTTTTTATTCCAATGCTTATAATATTAATGGTGATTATGCATATGAATGATAAATAAAAACTATAACTCACAGTGTCTCTTGGACTTAAAAATATTATTATATATCCTGTCAATAAATTATTATTTAAGCTAGATATTTTATTATTTAATATTTTTATTATTTGTAAAATTAAAATCCTCAAACAACTAATTGAAAAATTTACAAAATAAAACAAAATAAAACAAATAAAAATGCTTAGTATATTTTTGATATATTTATTTTTTTTGAAAATATAGTTGATTATGGATATTAGACAATTTATATGTAAACCACTTACTACAAATAATTGTAAAATATTCATTTGTTTTAATGAATTATATATTTCAAAATTGTAATTTTTTTCATTAAATAAAAGTATATTGATAAAGGTGGATGTTTCATTATTATATGATTTATTGATGTAAGCAATTGCCCATTTTCTTATTGGTTTGTTGTTGTTTATTACATCCGATAGATTATTAAATATGTTATTATTAACATAATAAAATATAATAACAATAATCAAAATCAACAAAAAAATGATTAATATTTTGATCCTTTTTTCTCTTCAGATTATCATTAGCAATGAAGTAGCAATAATAGTGATGCATATTAGATTTTGGTAGTGTAGGAATGAAATAGTAGATGTAACTAATATGAAAAAATTAAAAAGAACTATCTCATCTAAAAAATTATATATGGAAAATTTATTATAATATTTTTGTTTATGAGAAGAAATAAAAAAATTTTTAATTATATTCATGAAATAAAAAAATCTAAATTTATATCTTTTGCCTTTCTAGCTAACACTGTAAATGATTTTGAAGATATTTTAGATTACATTAAACAAAACCATCAAGATGCAAAACACATATGTTATGGTTATAAAATAAATAATAATGGTTTTAAAATGAAAATCTATAATTCAACTGAACCAAAAGGCACAGCAAGCATACCAATACATACAACATTAGAAAGATGTAATTTAGAAAATGTTGCTATCATTATTGTTAGATATTTTGGTAAGACAAAAATTGGAAAATCTAATTTATATAGGGCATATCTTAAAAGTTCCAATGAAGTGTTAAATTTATTGATTAACTCTTCTGATAATGATAGGTAGCATTTTTTTCTAAATCTCCATTTTTAATAAACGATTCAATTCAACTGCATATTCCATAGGTAATTCTTTTGTAAAAATATCAATAAAACCTAACACCAAAAGATGATTAGCTAATTTATAATTGATACCCCTACTCATCAAGTAATTTAATTGCTCTTGATTTATCCTACTAACACTTGCTTCATGTTTTATAAATGACGAATTATTTTCAATATTCTCATATGGTATAGTTTCACTTAAAACATTTTTTTCTAGTAATAATGTATCACATGTTACATTAGCATAACTATTAATTGCACTTTTTTGAATATTAACAAATCCTCTAAAAATGGATTTAGAATTTTTGTGTCCTATTGATTTAGAAACAATATTTGAACGAGTGTTTTTACCAATATGTATCATCTTAGCTCCAGTATCTTGAATAACATTACTATTAGCAACAGCTATTGAAATACATTCTCCTTTTGCATAATCGCCTTTAAGAATACAACATGGGAATTTTATGTTATGTTTTGATCCGATGTTGCCATCGATTCAACTCATACTACCATAATCATCTACTATTGCTCTTTTTGTAACATAATTTAAAACATTATCAGATCAATTTTGAATGGTTGTATATTTCATTTTTGCATTTTTTCCAACAAAAATTTCAACAACAGCTGCATGCAAATTGTTTGATGAATATATTGGTGCGGTACAACCTTCTATATAGTGTAATGAAGCGTTATCATCTACTATAATTAATGTTCTTTCGAATTGCCCTAATGATTGAGAATTAATTCTAAAATATGATTGTAGAGGTTTTGTTACAACAACATTTTTTGGAACATATATAAAAGTTCCTCCTGATCACACACATGAATTTAAAGCAGCATATTTATTATCAGTATAAGGAACTATTTTATTGAAGTATTTCATAAACAAATCATGATGTTCTCTATATGCGGTATCGGTATCACAAAAAATGATACCCATTTCTTCTAATTCCTTTTTGTTTTTATGATAGATAACTTCAGAGTCATATTGTGTACTCACACCATTTAAAAATTTTGCTTCGGCCTCTAAAATTCCTAATTGTTTAAAGGTGTTTTTAATTTTATCTGGGATATCTTCCCAATTGTTATTTACTTTATTATCATGTGATATAAAGTAAATGAATTTATTAAAATCAATGTTATCTATATCTTTTGATCATTTAGGATTTCTTTGTTCTAAAAATGAATTATATGCTTTTAAACGAAATATTAACATATCATTTCGTTCATTTTTATAGTTCGATATTTTGCTAATTATTTCTTCTGATAAACCATATTCAAACTTTTTAATTTTATTTTTTTTCATTGTTTTCATTTACCTCTTCAATAATTGAGCTAATTGCATTAACACCAATAGTTGAACACTTAATTCTATTTGTTTGTAGATATATGTCTTTAAAGGCGATTAGTTCATCTAAGATATCTTCATTATAATTTTTGTTATTAATCATCTTATTATATTCACCTAAAATTTCTATGCATTTCTTAATGTCTTTTTCTTTTTTAATAACATCACACAATATATCTGTTGAAGCAGTTGATATCGCACATCCAATCCCAAAAAATTTTGCATCTTGAATTTTATTATTATTAACTTTTATTAATACTTCAATATCATCAATACATGTTGCAGATTTGTTATGTCAACTAATATACCCCCTTTTTTTATATTCTTCAGCATTATCAATTTTGTTGTTTGGTTGTTCATAGTGTTGAATTATTATTTGCCTTAAAAGATTTTTATCATTAGATAATTTCATTTAATACCTCCTCTTTTGTTATATTTTTTAATAAATCAATAAACGAGCGAACTTCATCTAAAGTATTATATATGTAGAAAGAGGCTCTTACCAATCCATCAACCGGTAAAACATCATCCATTAATTTGGCACAACTTAATCCTGATCTAACTATATAACCTTTTTTGCCTAGATATGATGCTAAATCTTGGCAAAAAACACCTTTAAGGTTAAAAGCAATTGTTGATGATTCACATTCAAAGTTATAAATTTCTAAATGATCACAGGAAGATAATTCTTTTTTTAATAAATTGTGTATTTCTTTTTCATGTGCTCTAATGTTATCATAACCAATGGAATTAAAGAAATTGATTGCTTCTATTCAACCATACATACCAGCTACATTTGGTGTTCCACCTTCATATTTTGCCACACCATCAATGTAACAGAAGTTATTTTTATTTATTGAAAAATTCATTCCACCACCAAATCGAATAGGATTAATCATTGGTTGTAATTCTTTTTTAATATATGCAACACCTATCCCTGTTGGACCAAAAAATTTATGGGCACTAAAAGCAGTGAAATCTATATCCCATTTTTTGATATCACATTTCTTATGTGGAATCATTTGAGCTAAATCAACACAAATTAATATCTCGTTGTTTATTTTTTTGATAGATTTTGAAATATTTTCAACATCGAAGGATAAACCAATTAAATTTGATGTTCCAGTAAAAGAAACAACTTTTGTTCTATCATTTATTAAACTAATAAAATCTTCAGGTTTAGGATTCATTTTTTTGATATCAGCAAAAACAATTTTAATTTTTAATTTATCACGTAAATGATATCATGGCAAAAGATTTGAAGCATGTTCAAATTTTGTTAATATTATTTCATCACCTTCTTTTAAAATTGAAGATAAAGATTGTGCAATTAAATTTAATGATTCAGTTGTGCCAGATGTAAAAATTATTTCGTCATTTTTACAATTTATCAAATCAGCACATAAACTTCTACATTCTTCCATTTTAATTAAAGCAGCATTTGTGAATAATGAGTCATTATTATGTGGATTTGATGATTGTTCATTATAATATCTTGTAATCGCCTCACTAACACAATTTGGTTTCAAGGAAGTAGCAGCAGTATCTGCATAGATAAGATTTTTATTGTTATTAAATCATTTAATATTTTCTCTAATTCTTTTAACATCCATATTGAGTACCTGTTATTTTACTTATCATAGAGTTTACTATTTGTTTTTGTTTTTTATCTAAAAATTGAACCACACTTTCTATTTTAGATGTTATTAGTATTTTTTTAGCAATATTTTCATTTATTCCCCTAGACATAATATATGACAACTCTTCTTTGTTTAATCCACCAACATTAACACTATGTTTAGCATCAATCGAATTTGTTGTAAAATCAAATATTGGACAAGCTGAAAATTTTGATTTATCATCATTTAATAATGCAGAAATTTTTAGGTTAATTGAATTCTCATATTCACTCTTGTTTTTAGCACATACATTGAAGGAAATATTACTATTTTCATACAATAGTGAATTTGAATTTAAATCAATATTATTATTTTTTCCATTCGTGGTAATAGTGATATTAATTTTCTTGTTTATGTTTTTTGACATAGATAATCAATTTATTTTGATTTTTTTATTATTAGGAATATCAAAATTAAATTCTATTTTTTGTGATTCAGACAAATCTACAACATTAAAATTAGAATCAATAGTTGTTTCAATGTTCATAATTATGTCATTTTTATCAAGAAGCAAAAAATTTTTATTTTTCAAAATTCCCACCTATACATGCATCAAGAACTTGTTTTTTCTCAATGTTAATTCCTAATTTTTTATAAGTTTTTGTAAATCCATCATTAATTATTTCTAAACCAAAATTATAATCTCCACTATGAACTATACCTTTATTATAAATTAAGCTAACTTTGTTTGGTTTCAAAGATTCAATCATCATCTTATTATGCGTGATAAATATTATTGTTTTACCTTTTTTTTGTTCTTCAATTAGAATTGAACATATTGTTTTTAATGAATCAACATCAAGACCACTATCTATTTCATCAATTAATATAAGCCTAGGATTAATGAGAAGCATTTGAATCAATTCATTCTTTTTTTTCTCACCACCACTAAAATTAAAATTAACATCTCTTTGCAAAATATCATTATTTAAATTTACAATTTCTAGATTCTTATTAATATTTTTGTAAAGATTACTTATGTTTGTTTTACAACCATTTTCAAGTAAAATCGTTCGATAAAATTCAAGTTGATTAACCCCATCTATCTCGACTGGGTTTTGATGTATTGTAAAAATACCTAATTTACATCTATCTGCAGCATCTAAACTATTTATTTCTTTACCATCAAAAGATATAGAACCTTTTTTAAGTTCAACACCATAATAACCATAAATTGCTTTAAGAATAGTAGATTTACCTTCTCCATTTTGACCTAATATACAAACACAATCACCATTATCAACATTTAATGATAGGTTATCAATAATAACTTTGTTATCCAATGAAATGGTTATATTTTTTAAACTTAACAAATTTTTCATAGTTGTCATAATAATGATATAATAATATCAAAATATTTTAAAGTATTTTAAAAAGGAATTGCATGAAGAAAATTGGTAAAAAAGGGATAATTGGAATTGTAATTGGATTAATATTTTGTGCTGTTGCTACACCATTACTTGTGATTTTTATTCCAAAACTATTTCAAAAGTCATCAATAAGTGAATTGGTAGAAAACCAAGTTAAACCTACTCAAGGTAATGGTGATTATCTTAATTATTCACTTGAAGTAGCAAATGATGCAGTTTCTTCACTTACCTTACCTGAAAAAGTAGAAACTATTAAACAATTTGCTCAAAAAACAATTAAATCTTCTGATGGTGCAACAAGCATTGCAAGAGATACTGTCTCAAATATTCTTGTTGACTTTTTTAGAAATATTAAAGGTTCTAAGTCATATATTGAAAAATTTAGAGATTGAGAAAAAAATATTAATGATTCTTGAAATTCAACCATTGATTCATATAAAAGCCAATATGGTTCTGATTGACAATTTTATTTTCAATTAAAAGAATTAGATCCAGTTGGTGGCAATGAGGATGATTGAAAAAGAGCAAAGTTATTTGAGTATGTTAATACTGATTTTGACACACTTGTAACATCTGGAAATTTCATTAATTTAGTAAAGGAAGTTAATGGTAAAAAAGAGGTTGTATCAAATATAACTGAGGAGATGTTGTTTGATTCAGCTGTAATTTTTAATGCAAATGGTAAACCATGTAACATTGGTTTTTATCCTGCTCAATATGTTGCTAGTGATGATCCATCTGTTGCACCCCCTACAAACTCATTAGATAGTTTTAATTTTGCAATTGCTGATTTTAGAAACTTTATCTTTGATAGATATGTTCGTGAAAAAATGCCTGTTATTACTTCGATGGTGCTTTTCAAACATGAAACGCCTGCCTCTGAAGAAGGAGATTCTGATTTTTTCAATGTTAAATTAGCTACAAATTTAAATGGAGGAACAAATCCTGTATCAACTGAAGCATCATATCAATGACAAGCATTTAATCCTGAAACTACTACAGTTGATGGAACCTCAAAAAATGGTACTGCAAAGTATAATGATTTTGTTAGAGATATTCAATCTGGATCTTCTATCAAACTTGTATTAGACAACATGGGTGGTGCTATCAATATACCAGTTGAATATACAGATGATAGTGCAACTTTATTTCTAATTAATGCTTTTAATGTATTCACTAATACTTATACTCAATATTCTGCTGCTGCAATGTTTAAATTAAATAATTTGTTATTTGCTACAACAGATAGTAATTTGCCATCTATTAATGGTGTTAGCGAATTAAAGAAACAAGGTGATAGAGTAAATGGTGGTACTCAAACTGTTATTCCTGGTTTAGAAATTTTATCTAACTTTTTATATTATGATGAACCAAACACTGCTACAGGTTATTATTTTGCACTACCTGAATCTATAAGAAAAATAATTAATAGTAATCCAACATATAAATTTGATGGTATTTATAATGGTGCAAAATCAATTACTGAATCTATTGATATTAAAAACAGTCCTTTCATTATGACAAGAGATGAGGCTGGTGTTCATATCATAGGAATTGATAGATATAAGGCAATAAAAGAAGCATCTACTTTTGATGAAAAAATTACTGAGATTAAAAACACACTGTTCTGAAGACATTTAATTGCAAATACTAAAATAGATGGTGCATCTCCATCAGAAACTACTGGATTTAGTATAGACTTAAATTCTGAAATTAATACTTATTATAATGAAAATAGAATTGAGTTAATTATTAGTTATATTTTGAGTAAACAAGAACATCCTCCTGTTAGTGATGAAGAAAAGAAGGCATATATCTTTAGTGATGTTTATTCAGATATGCAAGTTCCTTGAGATAAGGCAGGTAAAAAATTAATTTCGGATAATGAGGCAACATATTTTAATGCATACTATGATTTCACAAAATATAATTCATATAATGCATGCAATTCTACAATTAGACAAAAATTTATCGAATTACAAGCCAGTTATGTAGGAAAGTATTTTGGTACTCCAGATTATAATGATGCATTTGTTGTAAATGGGATAGCAGGTGTATTACCTTATACAAGAGATACTACAGCAAACAATGTTGCTGCTACTGATGGAGTTTATAATGATGTGTATGGAACTTTTCCTTCGGTTGCATGACATTTTCCAAACAATAAGATTTATGAAAATTTAACTGCTGAAACTAAAAAGAATGATTTTGAAACAAAAGCATTAGCTTTTCTTGATGCTGAAACCGCATCCAATCCATTGGTTCCAAAGACATTAACATTCCAATCTGCACCATACAATCAATATTTGGAAATATCAACAAAAAATAATGATAGTACAAAATATTATGCTTCATTTGGAGATAGATTGAACACAGCAATCGGTATTTGAATCTCTATTGGTGAAATTTCAAATATTGTTTATTCACAAAAAATGGAAGCATATTTAGATTCAAAAAATGCTGGTATTAATTTCAAAAATTATAATTTCACATCTGATGGTTCAGAAAACACATTACCTACTTCAAATGAAAATTCTTTAGCATTTGTTAATTCAAGATTACAATATGCATTAAATTTAAATGAAAATTTTAAAGAAGTAACTTCTTCCATTGAGACAAATATTGGTAATTGAACTAATTACAAAGAGCTTTATGATTTGTTAGAAAATGTTTCAACCGCATCTCTTACTAATGGAAATTATTCTGAAGAACAGTTAACTGCTTTAAGGAATTTCTTGACAATTCTTTATGCTTTTGATTTTAACCCAGACACAATGTCTTATGATTTTACAAAATTTAGAGATTATTTATTAGGTCAAACAAATAATAATGGAAAAGCTGTATATGCATGAACAACTAGTGAAAGAACTGAATTTATTCAAGGTTATGATAGCTTGAGTATTAAAAATCAATTTGCATTTAAACCTAAAGTTATTGATGTTTCAAAAAACACTTATGGTTATTCCTATATTAATGCTTCAAAAACTGCAATAAAACCTATTCCTCAAAACCCTATCCAATTTGGTAATGATGTTACATTCAATACTAATACTTCATATTGACGTTTTGCTTCACCTGATAAAGTTATAACCAACAATACCAATGGTTATACAGGTTTTTTGGGTATGCAATTCCCTGGTTCTACAAGTGGTAATTTAGATGGAAATGCAAGCTCACAAATTTTTAGTTCTAATGCAAGATATTTTACATCTGATGCTAGAACTGATTCAGAAATTCAAGGAGTACTTTATAATATTGCTTCAACTCCAAAAGAAGGTAGAAAACGTTTAGAAATAGAAATCGGAAGAATTGATACATCTACTAAGAAAATTAAAATGGTTAATTGATTGTTCAATAATTTTAAAGTTAATCCAGTTAATGAGACAAAAGTAAACAATTTAAAGAAAGAAATTATTAAAGAACAAATACCTAGTGTATTTATTCCAAAATTAGTTGAATTGGCAAATATTATGATTCCTGACATCGCTTTTACAAGAGTTGAAAAACAGCAATTGGTTAATTCAAAATACATAGTTCAGGAACCATGAAAACAAAGATATTTTGGAAATGATGGCACCAGCAATTTATATTCTCAAGTTATTGTTACACAATTCAATTATGATGATGTTGTTAAATTGTTTGATACATCCGATGAGAGTGGTAATGCAAATCCAGATGGTAAAATTACAGACAAAGATAAAGGTATAAATTGATCTGTAGCAAGCACAGATGGTTTCCTAGGTGCTAGTCCAGAAGCTTTCTTTATTTCTGCAATCGATTGATATAACAATAATAGTTTGTTTGCTCATAATGCATATGAACAAATGAAAGAGAAAATGGGTAAAGTTAAGACTTTTGATAGAAGGTTGAATGATTTATTTGGTGAAACATGAGTTGAAAACTATAAAAAATCACAATAATTTTTATTTATTTTGCTTATTTTTTTTAGTATAATATATTAGTTTTCACAATAGTCGTGTAGCTCAGTTGGTTAGAGCACTCCCCTGATAAGGGAGAGGTCGATGGTTCAAGTCCATTCACGACTACCATGGGGCCTTAGCTCAGTTGATAGAGCGCCTGATTTGCACTCAGGAGGTCGTGGGTTTGACTCCCATAGGCTCCACCATTGTTATTTTATATCCACTATATAATTAGATTTATATAGTTGGATTTTTTTATTTTATACTTAATTTTATATATAGGCCTATAATAATTGTAGGTGCTAGCTATGTCAAAAAACTATATTACTGGAGCATATAATTCTTTAAAAAAACCAATTATAAAATTAGTGATACACGAAGTTTAAAAAAATGTAGATTCTCTAATAAAAGTTTAAAAAGAATTTTGTATAGTATTTGTAGAACCAAATCTTCATATTTTAAGATTACTACTTCTAATTATTACAAAGCAGATATTGAAATCAATATTATTAAAAAAATATCTGCTATTGAGAATAATTATAAGTTATTTGGATTTGAAAATAATTATATAGTTTCGGACAATTCTAATAATAATTTTAGTAAGTGATATATATCAATTGAAATGAAAATTTAGAATCATTAAATGAAGAATACATCAAACAATCTGGTAATGTATTAAGTTTTGGGGAAACTCTAAAATAAAAAGTAAAATTTTATTAAGGAGTTTTTATGTCAAAAAAAGAATTTGATGCAAATAAATATTTAGAATTAGCAAAATCATTAAAATTAGATTCTATGG
>CASEIK010000064.1 GCA_949288005.1 uncultured Mycoplasmataceae bacterium
CCTAGTTTCTCTATGCCTGAATCAAATTTTGGTTCATCTGTTACAAATCTTGATGGTATACTTGTGTCTAAGAAAGGTTATGTTGCACCAAGGTCTATTAGAGCTGGTGGAAAATGTACATATGATGAATTTTGTTCAGAACTTACATATGATTTCTTAGATAATTTATTAAAATCTCAAAATATGATGGAGCATAAGCAATTAATAAATAAAATTAAAAAGACTTTGATTTTTGCTCTAACTAATACTAAAGATTTACCAGAAGGAGAAAGAGAAATTCTATTTACTGCAACCATTAGATTTATTGACTTCTTAAAAGGTGTTGTATATTATCCTGAAAAAGATGTTATGAATGAAGATGTTATAACATATATTCCTTTCTTAAAAGATACTGCATATGCTTTTAGAAGTTTCTTGTTGAAAAATAGATAATTTATAAAATGTTTGATATTTTTACAAAATCAATAATATCTTTAGGTGCACAAATGATTAATAATGCTGCTAGCGGACATATTGGTATGGCAATAAGTTCTGCACCAATTTTTAATGCATTATTTACTAGACATTTGAATATTTCATCTATTGATCCAAAATGAATAAACAGAGATAGATTTGTACTAAGTGCTGGACATGGTAGTGCTGCATTGTATGCAACTCTATTTTTTTGTGATTTATTGACTATTGATGATATAAAAAGTTTTCGTAAAGGCAGCCATAATACTGCTGGTCATCCAGAATATTCAAAAACCAATTATATTGATGCTTCTACTGGACCATTAGGACAAGGTATTTCTAATGCAGTGGGAATGGCTATTGCTGAAAAATATTTAGCTAATCGATGAAAAATGCTTGATAAATTAATTGATCACTATACATATGTTTTAGTGGGTGATGGAGATTTGCAAGAGGGAATTTGTTATGAATCGATGAGTTTAGCTGGGAAATTAAAATTAAATAAACTGATTGTGTTGCATGATTCAAATGATTTTCAATTAGATTCATCAGTTAGTGCTGTTAATATTGAAAATCTAAGAGAAAGAGTTGAATCTCAAGGTTGAAATTATTATTGTACTAATAATAATGTTGATAATATTTCTTTTTGTATTGAATTAGCTAAAAAATCAATAGATAAACCGACATTCATTGAAGTAAAAACTATTATTGGTGAAGGAACATCAAAACAAAATAGTAATAAAGCTCATAGTTTTGGTATTTCTGAGGATGAGTTAAAAAACATTAATGAATATTACAATATCAAATGAACTGACTTTAAATTTGAAGATGAAATTTTTAATTATTTTAAGCAGACAACCATTAGAGGAGACAAAAAATATAATGAATGAAAAAAAATACTAGAACTATATCAAAATATTAATTGTGATTTAGTTAATCAATTCATTGATAATATGAAAGGTAATTTTCTTGATTTATCTCAGTTTATGAATTTAGATGAAATAAATAATTTGAATTGTCCTACAAAAACATATTTGAAAAATTTGTTTGATCAATTAGCGAAAGCAAACGTTCGAGATGTTATGACCTTATCTGCTGATTTAGCTTCAACAACAAATTGTAAACTCTCACCTAACAATAAATCATTCAATGAAGATATTAACTCTCCATATGTAATGGTTGGTATCAGAGAGTTTGCAATGGGTGGAATTCAAAATGGTATATTGTTACATGGTGGATTGATTTGTTTTTCTGGAACATTTTTATCATTTGCTGATTATATAAAACCTGCAATTAGAGTTGGTGCAATGTGTAAATTGCCTTCTAATTATATTTTGACTCATGATAGCTATTTAGTAGGTAATGATGGTCCTACACACCAACCATATGACCAAATTCCGATGTTAAGAGCAATTGAAAATGTTTATATATGAAGACCATGTGATGAAAAAGAAACCTATGCTTCACTTTCGTTAATTTTAGAAAATAAGAGTATTACGAACTGTTTAGTATTATCAAGACAAAATTTAAAGTCACAACCTAATTCCTCAATTCAAAAAACAACTATGGGGGCATATGTAATTTATGATGTAGAAGATCCTGATATTTGTATTGTTGCTAATGGTAGTGAAATTGATTTAGCTTTTGAAGTTATGAATGCATTAAGAGATTCTTTTAATATGAATGCAAAAATCGTTTCTTGTCCATGTTTAAAACTTTTCTTGCAGCAAGATAAAAATTATATTAAAGAAGTATTAAGTTCATGTATAGGCACTATAACTATTGAAGCATCTAGTGATACTTATTGATATAAACTTTCTAGATATGTAAAAAAACTAGTTAGTATTCAAGCAGATAAATTTGGATTTTCAGATGACGGAATTAATGTTTATAAGGATTGTGGATTCAATGTAGAAAATATTGTTGAGACAATAAAAAGGAATTTAATAAATGATTTCTAGAAGAATTGCAATTTTAACATCTGGTGGTGATGCTCCAGGTATGAATAAAGTTATTGAATCTTTAATTACAAGAGCCCTAGATTTTAAGTATGAATGTTATATTATAAAAAATGGATATAAAGGTTTGTGTGATAATGAAATATATCCTGCTGATTATTATCATATTAAACAAAAATCATCACTATCAGGATCAATGATTTTTTGTAGTAGATTCAATGATTTTAAAGAGGAGGATAATTTAAACAAAGCAGTTATTAATTTAAAAAAATTAAAGATAGATTGTTTATTTGTTTTAGGCGGTAATGGTTCAATGTCAGGAGCTAAATTATTAATTAAAAAAGATATTAATGTTATTGGTATTCCGTGTACTATAGATATGGATGTTAATTATACCGATTATTCAATAGGTTTTGATTCAGCTCTTAATGCAATTGCTGATACTTTAGATTTGCTTAAAAACACTGCAAGATCACATGGGAATATTTTTTTAGTGGAGTTAATGGGAAGAAATTGTAGTGCATTAACATTGGCAACTGCATATATAAATAATGTTGATTATGTGATAACACCTTTTAATGTTATGGATAAAAATCAAATATTGCATATTTGTAATCAAATTATTAATACAAAAAACAGTCGTGATATTTTTATTTTGGTAACTGAAAGATTATATAGTAATGAGGAATTGAATGAGATTTCAGATTTTGTTCAATCTAATACTAATAAATCAACAAAAATTCACATAATGGGTTTTATTCAACGTGGTGCAAAACCAACTGGACATGAAAGATATAATGCAACTAGAATGGCTTATAAAGCTATTGAATTATTAAATGAAAGTAAGACTAATTTTATGATAGGGCTTAATGGTAATGATTTTATAACTACTAGCCTAGATAATGATTTTCATAAAATTGAAAATGAAAAAGAAATTAAGTATTTGTTATCAACTATAAATAAATATTAGAATTTAATTCAATCTTTTTCAAAATAAAAAGGATTTTCTTTGTTAATATGATCTGGATACAATATACCATTAAGATGGTCAATTTCATGTTGAAGACAAATAGATAATAAATCCTTGGCTACAATTTCAACTTCCTTATTTTGTAATAAATCAAAAGCTTTAACAATTATTTTATAATGCCTTTGAATGTTTCCACTAACATCATTTTTAACACTTAAACACCCTTCACCATTTTCTATAAAACTAGATGCTTCACTAAAAGATATTATTTCGGGATTTATTAATAAATATCTATATTCTGTGTCTTCTTCAGCAAAATGAACATAAATAATTCTCTTATTTAACCCAACTTGTGGTGCGGCTATTGCTATACCTGGTTTTATTTTATATAACTTTTCTTTTTTGTTATAAGAAGCATCAATATAAGAAACCATTCTATTAATATTTTCTAGAATGTTTTTGTCTAAGAATTCAACTTTTGTAGATTTTTTTCTTAATATAGGATCATTATCAGTTTTAATTCAATTCATTGTTGGTTTAAGTGTATTATCAACCTGAATAGATTCATTTATATTTAATAAGTTACATTTTTCAATCTTCATCAATAACCTTTCCAATGTAAGCTTTTTTTATTGCAGCAATAGTTTCATCAAAACTCATGTTAGAATTGTCAATAACTACAGCATCATTTGTTTTTACTAATGGTGCAATACTTCTAGAATAATCACGATTATCTCTTTCTATTAAATCAGTAACAATATCATCAATATTAGATTTTCGGTAACCACCTTTTTGTTTTAGTTGTTTCAATCTACGAATAGCTCTAGTTTTAACATCAGCATCTAAAAATATTTTTACAGTAGCATTTGGTAAAACTACACTACCTATATCTCTTCCATCAACAACAACTGAATTCTTTTTTGATAAATTTAAAATAAGATTATTTACATATTGTCTAATTATTGGAAAAGTTCCAATTATACTTGCAATATTTGATACATAGTTTTCATTAATTCTATCACTAACATCTTCATCATTTAGAAAAATAGATTCACCATCTCAATCAATTTTTATTCATTGTTTTAATCATTCTTCATTAATTTGAAATTGGTTATTGTAATCAATTTTTTTTCTATAAAAATAAAAAGCAATTGCTCTATAAAAAGCACCAGAGTTTACATATTTAAAATTTAGTTGTTTTGCCACCTCTTTGGCTACAGAAGATTTACCACTACCAGCAGGACCATCAATTGCAATACTATAATTTTTCATAAAACTCCTTTACAATACTAAAAACAATATAACACAAATTATTGCTACTATTGCACACACACCAAGAGCAATAGCAAAAATATAGAAAACAATTTTGAAATCAAATGTGTCATCAACTCGTTGTTTTAGTAACTCAATAAACCTTCACTCTTCAATACTTTTACTTTTATCTATTGCATTATGTAATTTTTTTAATTTTTCATTTGCAACTTGAGGAAACATTTGAATTTTATATTCATTATCATTAATGGATTTTTGAATCTTATCCCTAAATTTATTTTTGTCATTGTAGTAATTACCAATTTTTTCAAGATTTAAATCTTTTGTTTCAACGTCTATAAAATGTCAACTTTTTTTTATTGATTCAGTTTTTTCAATATCTTCATCGATTACATTTAAGAAATTTTCATTAAGATTAGGTAAATTAAACTTCAACATTTTATATGATTGTTCAAGTGACTTAGAGTTATCTTCATCTATTAAAGAAATTTCAGCTAATTGAAGATTTCTTAAAAAATCAAATTTGGACAAGATATTCTTATCAACATTGTTAATATCATTAATGTAGCTTTTAATTTTTCTATCATCATTAAATCACGATGATGATCTTATAGATTCTTTTGATATAGCATCTCTATATTCTTGCCAAACATCCATTCTTTTTGGAAAAACTAGTTTATTATTTTGTTGTTTCATATCTATATTATAATATATTGTTTTGCTAATAATTGCTTGTAATAGAGAGTTTGAGATAATTTACCCAGAAAAGAGGCAAAAATGGGGAATTGACATAGACCTTATCAAACAGCAATTATTATTAAAAAAATTCAGCATGATGTAAATCCATTAGAGTTATATGAACAAGAATTATCTCTTGGA
>CASEIK010000065.1 GCA_949288005.1 uncultured Mycoplasmataceae bacterium
CTTAGAATACATATTAGTCCTTTCAAAAGTGTCGTTTTTGAAGTGGACAAGCCCTGTCAATTTTTGATGGGGTTTTTTTGTTTACTTCATATTTGGATTTTAACAAATTTTAGATTGTCTAAAAAGATTGTGATTTAAACAAGTCAATACTTTTTATTGATTTTTTAAAATATTTTATATAATATTTTTGTAATGATAAATAGAAGGCAATAATGAAAGAACAAGATACTAATCTTTGTATAAAAATATCTAGCGAATTACTTAGTGAAATTAAAGAAGTTGCTGAACATGCTGGAATAAAAACATCCAAATTAATACGTTATTTTATTCAAAATGGAATTAGAGAATTAAAGAGTGGAAAAACTATTGAAATTCAAGAGACTTTCCAAATTTCAATGAAAAACAAAAAGTAATATGGGGTGTAGGTATCCAAATGATTTTTTGTTAAATTAGGTGGGTTTATGTTAGTTTTAGAACTATATTTAAAATTAAGTTGGTTATAAATGCAAACAAAAATGCTAAAATATTGACAATTATTGTGACACACTAAAATTAGGTAACTTTAGAGAAAAAGAGTTCAAAGTTTTGTTATCAAAAATTGAAAATGAAAGTGTTTTAAAGCAAATGAAGCTCTAGACAAATATCATGAAATTGATTTAGTTGCTTGAAATGATAATCAACTTGTTTTTATTCAAGTTAAAAGTTTAAAAGTAATTGATAAAATCCAACCAAGTCCAAAAGCAATTGCTAAAGCTAAACAACATAATGCATCACTTTATTATTTTTTTGTAGGAGGTACAAATGAAAGAATTTACTCTAAAAGAATTGAATGAAAATAACCAAAATCAACTAATTCATGATCTAGAATGTTTATTTATGGTTATTAATAACCAATAATGTATATAACTTTGAGATTTTTACTATCACTTATAAATTAATATTAGTCGATAAGCACATCATTTTTACATTTGTATTTTAAACATTTATTATAAATCTTATATATGCTCTCACAGTATCAATCACTTAATGATAAATAAACATTTTTTTATATTAAAAAAAATTATGATATAACTCATATTATTAATAAAACAAAAAAACAAGAGAGAATTTATGTCAAAGAAAGTTAATAAAATATTAAAAATTGTTTTACCAATATTATCTATAGGTATTATTACTGCTGCAACAGTTCCATTAGTTGTTTCTTGTGGTGGATCAACACCTTCTAACCCAAACACTCCTCAAGATAATTACGACGGAACAACAGGTTTCTTTTAAAGAGTAGATTATGAAGCAGGTTTAACTTTAATTAATGAATATTTAAATGATAATTTTGACTTAGCAGAGGAGTCAAATACAGATAATATAATTTATGCTGACATTATTTGTAGCAATTTAATGGCTAAAAATTATACTATTTCATTTGATATAAAATGAAAAGAAGTTCTTTCTGGTGTAATTTATAATAATAATATAAGTTATAGATTAACAAATCAACAAACTTAATAGAAAAATAGGGATTGTAGATAATTTTGGGGAAACTATTTAAAGGACTAATATCAAAAAGGGAATGTAGATAGTTTTGGGGAAACTACTTTTAAGGATTAACGTAAAAAGTATAAAAACTATTAATCCTTGATATTAAAATTATAATCTATCATCAAATAGAATTTTTAATTGATTATAAATTATTCCTCAATTCTGAGTTCTCG
>CASEIK010000066.1 GCA_949288005.1 uncultured Mycoplasmataceae bacterium
ATAGGTTCATATATTTTAATAAGTAATATGCTTGAAGATCAAAAAAATAATCATACTGATAATGTGAATGATTTAGATAAAGTTTCATCATGATTAAATTTTTTATCTTCAAATTCCTTTAAACTAGAATTAACTTTATCAACCGATAAATATATTACTAAATACTATGGAACATGTTGAAGTTGATATTATGCGATTAACCAAAATACTAATATGTTTGAATGATATTTAATGACAAACTTTCATGTTGTTAATTCTTTTTGTTATGATATATGAAACAAGGATTCAAATCAACTTAATAAATATGGTTATCTTGATAATATGGTTTTTAACATTGATAATCCAAAACAGCATTTTAAAATCTTTAATTGATTATTAAAAACTAATAATTATAGTGAAATAGAAACATCAAATATTGTTGATGCAGATATTATTGTTGATAATAAAATGGATGATAAAAATAGAAATCCTACATTATTCTCAAATTATACAACTATTCCTAGCAAACGATATGCTCTTGATATGTCACTTATTAGACTTACATTTAATACTGATTTTAGTAATCAATTACATGAATATAATGTAATGAATCCATATGAATTATATCTAACAAATCAAATTCATTATAATATAAATAGATTTAGTGAATTAGAATCTCCAACATATATTGCCGGAAATCCGCATAAGAATAATAGCAATGTATATGATAACTCTTTTGTGAGTGCAGAGATTAGATATACATGATTATTATCATATAGTAATTTAGTTGTTCAAGGCAATGATGAAGGCATAGAAGCTCTTAGAAACCTACGAGCACCATATATGTATACAGATATTTTTTATAAAAATTGAAAATTAACTGCTGGTTCATCAGGTTCTCCAGTTTTCCAAAAACCAAAAGATATGACTGTAGAAAAATTTTCAAATTTAACTATTGATCAAATTTTAAGTCAAATTATTCCAGTTGGAATTTACTGAGGAGGACAAGAGCAAAGAACTAATAATGGACTAATTGAAATAAAACCATCAATTATTCCTTTTATTTTTGACGACATAACAAATAATCAATATGCAAAATATAATGTCTTTAGAAACTTTGAAAATTGTTATGAAAGTAATCTATTGTGATCTAAAAACTAATCTAAAATGTTTTTAATATCGTTTTTTTTTCGATAAAGCAGCTTTTAAAGATACTATTTTAATTTCACTATCATCATTTATTTTGTTTTTCAAAATTCTTTCACTATTTGATGGGGTATAAACTTGTTTATTGTTATCAATAGGTTGGTCTAGATTAAAACTTTTAAACAACTCCTGTTTCTTTTGAATATAAGCTTGATTTAATGGAGAAATATCTTTGTTTGATTCCAAAATTCTTTTGCTTGGTAATTCATTATTAGTTGAACTTAATGTTGGTGTTGAGGACACATTATTAACTTCTTTAAAAGAAAAAGGTTTATTTTTTATTGCATTCTCTAACGATGTATTTTCATTATCGAATGTGCTTGTATGATCTTTTAAATTATTAAGTGAATTCTTTGCGTTTTCTAAAATGTTATTAGCATCTCTATTTTTTGAAATAACAGGAGTAGTTTTTTCTGTGTTCATTTTTTTATCATTATCATTTGTATAATCCAAAATAGACTTATCATTATTAACTGTATCAAAATTTGTAATTGGTTTAGTTTTAATAAGACTTGTGTTATCAACTGTATCATTATTAATTTTTAAATCATTAGATAATTTTTTTATATCATTTTGTTGATTATCTTTTCTAGAAACTTTTGGTAAATTACTTGATTCTGTTGAACTAACAAATTGATTAAAAATAGATTCTTTAACACCGCTATTTTTGTCACGATTATCAAGAAGACATCTCTTAACATCATCTTTTTCTTTCAAAATAGATTTTTGATAAACGATATTTTGTCTCATCTTATATTCTAATTCTTTTATTTTATTTTTTAGCTCAATATTTTCATTTCTAATTTTCACATTTTCATTATTAAGATTGGCTAGTTCATCAATTTTTTCTTTTGTTTTACTACTATCAATTTCACCTATTGATAAATTCTTTTTAAAATTAGCAATTTGCTTTTTAGCAACATAATTTTCATTATCTTTAACAGCGTTTTCGTATTCTTTTAAAATGCTATCTATTTTTTCATTTTGTTGACGTTTACCTTCAAACAATTCAGAAGAATTTAGATAAAAATCCTTATACAAATTAACCTTTAGTGAATCGGTTACACCAATAGGAGATGAACTACCTAAGGTTAATACATCTGAATTATTGTTATAAAATTGAATCATTTTCTTTAATTTGTTATATTCAGTATCTTCAATATTGCTAGTTGGTGGCAAAATTTCTTGTTCTTCAACCACAGATTTTGTTTTTGGTTTTTGATTATATTCTTCAAAAGTTTTTGGTTTAACAAATTCTTTTGTCAGAGTTGGTTTTTCAATTGAATCTATATCTTTTTTTAATTGATCTTGAATTTGTTTTTCTATTTCTTCTACACTTGGTTTTGGTTCCTTAATTAAATCAGAACGTTTGATTTCTGATTCATATATGTAAGGATTGTTAGTTACAACTCTATCTTCTAATTCAATAGTTGGTTTAATAGACTCATTAGGTTCAACATTTCGATGAATGATTGGAGGAGATGGAGGAGTTGTTACTTTAATATTATCATTATCACTATTTAACATGTCATTGTTCTGTAACACATCATTTATTTGATTTTGTTCATGAATTGGAACTTGATCAAATTTATCAATTGGCAGTTGATACTGAGAATATTCTTCAACATTAGACATTTTCTTGTTTTCATCTTTAATCTTATTTTCATCTTTAATAAAGAAAATATCATCATCATTAATTTGTTTACTATAATTAGAATCACTAGCATTTGAATCATAGTCATGTTCATAATCATCATCAAAATATTTAGATTTTTTTGAAGCATCATTTCTAGCTTTATTAGCATGAAAATCTCAATCCTCATCATTAGCATTTTGAGAATGAATTAAATTAAGGTAAGATTTGTCTTTATCAGAAACTATTTTAATGATTTTATCAGTATCACTAATAAAAGTTTTATATTTGTTATCTAAATCACCATAATCATCAAAATTTTCTCTTTGAACATGATAATCAGAATCCATAATTCTTAATGTTTCGTCAAATATTTGGTCTTTCATTGAATTATAAAACTTATCATTGTTCTTTTCAAAATTTAAAAGATTATTTGCATGATTTTTATCATCATTAATCAATCTTAATATATCTTCATATCTTGATAGTTGCTTATAATTGTCATATGTATTTTGATATTCACTATCTATCTTTTCTTTAAAATTTTCATTAATTATTCAATCATATGAATTAAATGAATCATCAAACCCATCACGGGAAATAACAACCATATCATCATCAATCTTTTTATTTTTTGTATGACTATGTTTTTCATTTTGTTTTTTAAAAAGTTCTTTTTCATTCCTATTAGAGATAATTGACTTCATTAGTGACCTTTAAAAACTCATTATTGTTATTATATCACACTTGATTATGACGTTGTTTTAATTATTGAATAGTAAAATTTAACATTTTAGAAAATACTTAAAATTGTTTGTGATGCATTAATTTATATAATTAAACTCAATTTTCACAAGTAATAATATAAAGAAATATGAAAATATCATTTTACAATTTAATTATTTAACATCTATAGTAATGTTATTTTAAAATAACTAAATTTAAATAGCAAAATTATCCTAATTTTGATATAATATATAAGCACTCAACAGCAAGTTTCAAGTCTAGTAAATTTAGGTTAACAGAAGTTTTGTAAGTAAGTGTGCTGTTAAACTGAAAACATTAATAACCTAATATATTATTCGGTGAGCTTATTCTTGAGTGACAAACACCAAGGAGAAAAAAATGAGTAGATATACAGGAAGTATTTATAGAAAATCCCGAAGACTAGGATTTTCTTTACTTGAAAACAACAAAGAGTTTTCAAAAGGAAAAAGACGTACATATGCTCCAGGACAACATGGTAATAAGAAAGTTAAATTATCAGGTTATGGCGAACAATTACAAGAAAAACAAAAATTGATGTTCATGTATGGGTTAAATGATAGACAATTTAGAAGATTGTTTACAATTGCTAGAAAAAGACAAGGTATTTTAACTTTAAATCTTTTACAAACTCTAGAATCTAGATTAGATTCTTTGGTTTATAGAATGGGTTTTGCACCAACAAGAAGAGCTGCAAGACAACTTGTCACTCATGGGCATGTGCTTGTTAATAACAAAAAAGCATCTATACCATCAATGATTATTCCACTAGGTTCTGAAATTTCATTAAAACAAAAAATGGGTAATAAGGTAGATATTGAAAAAATGACAATAGCACCTTTTGTTAATGTTAACAAAAACGAATTAAAAGGTGTTTTTACTAGATACCCTGAAAGAGTTGAATTACCTGAAAATATTAATGAATCATATGTAGTTGAATGATTCAAACGTCTTGTTTAATATGATGAACGACTTTTACATTGCAATAAGTATTAGATGTGACTATAAAGATTTTGTAGAATTATTAGATAAAGCCAATATCAAATATAGAAACATTCGCGAAGAAAAAGTTAAATATTATTATGATGATTTAACTTTTTGTGTTTTTGATATAGATGTATCAAGACAAGAGTTCTATGATAAAATTAATAATTTTTCAAAAATAAAACAAGAAATAAATGAAATAAATTTTATTAAAAAGGAGAATTAGTATTATGGCTACAATTATTCATGCTAAGGATTTAAGAGAAGGAAATGCATTCTTTTTCAAAGGAAATCTATATCAAGTTATTGAAAATTCATTTAATAAAACAGCAATGAGAGAAGGAATTGTTAAATGTAAAGTTAAAAATTTAAGAACCGGTGCTATTACTGTTGAAGTATTGACTGGTGAAAAATTAGAACAAGCTATCTTATCCAATGTTAAGATGAGTTATTCATACAATGAAGGTAGTAATTATGTTTTTGTTGATAACGAAACATGAGAACAATTGGAAATACCTTCCTCAAGATTAGAATGAGAAAAAAATTTTTTAGTTGAAGGATCTGAAGTTTCTGTTCTTAAATATGAAAATGAAATATTAGGTATATCATTACCAGATCAAGTTAAATTGACTGTAAAAGAAGCGGAAGATGCCGTACAAGGAAACAGTGTTACAAACGCCCAAAAGAAAGCATGACTTGAAACTGGTTGAGAAATTCAGGTTCCTCAATTTATTAAATCAGGTGAAACAGTTATTATTGAAACTAAAAATGGTAAATATATTTCAAGAGGATAAAATAATTATAGGTTGTTAAAATGGAAACCACACAATGACAAAAGAGAGTTAAAATTTTTGAATTCATTTATTCTTTTTTGATCCAAGATTATGATAAATCTTTAATTGTCAATAACTTTTTGGATGAAAATCCAAATTTTGATGCGTCATTTGTGCGAGTGTTGGAATATATTAGTAAGAATCTTGATGATATCATTAATAAAATAAAACCATTATTAAATGAAACATGAAGTTGAAATAGAATTTCTTATGTAGATCGTTCTATATTAATTTGTGCTATAGCAGAATATGAATCTATTCATACCGACAAAAAAATTATCATTGATCAATCATTAATTACAGCAAGAAATTATAATATTGATGATTCTTATAAATATATTAATCCCATTCTTGAAAAGGTGATGAAATAATGCATAAATTTTTTGCAAAAAAAATCATAAATAATCTTGTTTCATTCAACTATGATGATGAAAATCATATAATAAAGGTATTAAGATATAAAGTGGGTCAAGAATTAATTGTAAATTTTAATAGTGAAAGATTTTTATGTTGTATTGTTTCTATTAAACCATTAAGAGCAAAAATTATTAAGAAATTAGTTATAAACGAAAATAATTTTATACTTAATGTCTATATTGCATCTATTAAAATTCCTTCAATTGAATTGGCAATAAAAAAATCTGTTGAATTAGGTGTTAATTCATTTAACATTTTTTATGCTTCACTAAGTCAAAAAAACATAAAACATAATCTTGATAGATATTACAAAATTGTTGAATCTTGTTCTAAGCAATCTAATAGAAATAAATTAATGGATATCAAAATTATTGATGACATAACAAATAAAATAAAAATCAATGATATAAATTTAGTTGCAGATTTTAATGATAATAGTACAAATCTTGTAGAACTAATTAATTCAAAAAAACCCAATTCAATTGGAATAATTATTGGTCCTGAAGGAGGGTTTAGTACTGAAGATTTAATTAAATTAAAATCAAATAATACATATATAATTAATTTAACTAATACTATTTTAAGAAGTGAAACTGCATTAATTTATGTTGTATCAATCATAGACTTCTTAATGAAAGGATAATGCAATGAAAAGATATTTAAATTATTTGTTAATTTTATCCAATATTTTAGTTTTCATTGGAGTAGTTATTGAATTAGGTGTTTTTTTGAATTATAAAAATAATCTAATAGATCCAAATACAGTTGGAGGTACATTAACTGTAGCAGATGTAATAGACAAAATGCAATTAGTTGTTCTTGCACCTATATTATTTATGATAGCAAGTTGTGCTATTTTATTTTTCTATGAGTGAAAAATCAAAAAATTAATTAAAGAAAATATTGATGAATTTAATTACAATATGTTGAACATAATAAAAATTGTTTCTTATTCTAGTGTTGTTAATTACATTCTAACAGGATTATTAGGTATCATTGGTTGTTTAGTAAAAGACAATACATTATTAGCCCAAATAGTATTAATGAGTGTAGCACTTGGATTTAGTGGTGTCTTTGGTTTAATTGTTATTGGTGTTATTAGTTATTTAAATTTAAGGATAAGTTTTGAAGAATCAAAAAAGAATGGTACTCTAGCACCTAAAAATGATACTACTGTTGCAGATAAACAAGCTAAGAACCAAGCGAAGGATGATCAAAGAGCTACTTCTGGGAGTTTTTAATGTCGCAAAATTCAATTTGCAAATATTTAAAAACATTCGCTATTCATACATTGGGTTGCAAAGTAAACACTTATGAATCTGAATCAATGGCTAATCAACTAAGAATGATTGGTTTGGTTGAAGTTGATTTTAATAAAAAGGCTGATGTATACATTATCAACACTTGTTCTGTTACAAATGTAGCAGATGCTAAATCTAGAAATATCATTTCACGAGCAAGAAAAAAAAATGAAAATGCAATAATTATTGTTGCTGGTTGTTATAGTCAAACTGCAAGCAAGGAGATATTTCAGAAATTAAATGTGGATATTGTTATTGGCAATAAATACAAAAACGATATTCTAGGTTTATTAGATATTTACTTTTCAAATAACAAGAAAAAATATATTAAAATTGAAAATCTTTTATTAGAAAATGAATTTGAAAAAATTGAACTGGATGATTATAAAACTCGAACCAGAGCTTTCATTAAAATTCAGGATGGTTGCAATTTTATGTGTAGTTATTGTTCAATACCTTTCACTAGAGGAAAACAACGATCAGCTAGTTTAGAAAACATATTAAATCAGATACAAAAATTTATCGAAAATGATTTTAAAGAAATTGTACTAACTGGTGTTAATACAGCTGGTTATCTTGATAAGGATAATAATAATTTTTATACATTACTTAAAAGTATTTTAAATATTCAAGGAGATTTTAGAGTGAGAATTTCTTCACTTGAACCTTTTCAAATAACAGATGAATTGATTGAATTAATTACAAATAATAAACATCGTTTTTGTAGTCATTGACACATTTGTCTACAATCAGGTTCTAATAACACTTTAAAAGATATGAATCGAAAATATTCGATAGAGGAATTTAGACAACTTATAAATAAAATAAGAAATAATGATAATTTAGTAAGTATTAGTACTGATATTATTGTTGGTTTTCCAACTGAGACAGAAGCAGATTTTATCCAATCTTATAACTTTATCAATGATTTAGGTTTTTCTTTTTTACATGTATTTCCATTCTCAAAAAGAAATGGTACTAAAGCAGCAACTTTAAAAGAAACTAATGATTCACAAGTAAAAAATGATAGAGTTAAGAAAATGTTGAAATTGTCCAATCAACTAAATGTTAAATATATTAAGCAATTTATTGGTAAAGATATATATGTTTTATTTGAAAAAAGAGATGGAGATTTTTTAGTTGGTAAAAGTTCACAATATTTTGATGTATATTTTAAGATGGATAATGATGACTTTTTAAATAAAATTTGTAGATTAAAATGCAAAAAAGTGATTGGTTCACATGTTATTTGTGAATTACCATAATTGTTTATACATAGAATAAAAAAGAGTGTTTTTAGACACCCTTTTTTAAATTACTCTAATTATTATTTATTAATTACAATTTATTACAAATAAATAACATTTATTATTTTAAAATTCTTGCATAAACTTTTGGTTCAGCCATAGTAGCTAACATAATTGCTTTAATAGAATGCATTCTATTTTCTGCTTCTCTAAAACAAACATTATATTTTGATTGGAACACTTCATCAGTAACTTCCATTTCACCATTTTTAACAATTGGATATTTTTCACCAAATTTTTCTGCAACTTCAACTGCAAATTTAGTTCTCTTGTCATGGAAAGCAGGTAAACAATGTAAGAATTTAACTGTTGGTTTAGCTGCTTTAATCATTCTCATATCAACTTGGAAATCTTTTAGCTCTCCAATTCT
>CASEIK010000067.1 GCA_949288005.1 uncultured Mycoplasmataceae bacterium
TATCATCCATAGAATCTAATTTTAATGATTTTGCTAATTCTAAATATTTATTAGCATCAAATTCTTTTTTTGACATAAAAACTCCTTAATAAAATTTTACTTTTTATTTTAGAGTTTCCCCAAAACTTAATACATTACTAGTATGTATTCTTTCGACAAAAATTAAAACTTTTCTCTCATTAATTCGCTCAATTTTATTATCCAATAGATAATGTAAATATTCTATTTTAAGATTAATACTTAAATTAGTTAATTTTTTTATTTCATTTCTACGATTTCTAATTCTCTTATTTTATTTTCATAAATCTCAAAAAATTCTTTAGGTAGATAACATTCTCTCTTGTTTTTAATTTCATTTTCTTCGAATTGATCTTCATCATGATTATTACTTGAAGAAATAACATCCATTATTTCCTTTTCATCGATTTCATCTTTATTTTTATGATTACCGTATAGTCTATTATGTTTTTCTCCATATAAAGTAGGATTTTCCAAATATCGTTTATATGATTTTCTATAATATTTATTTGTTCATCTACTTGTTTTATAAAAGTATTTATTGAAGAATCAAGAGATATCAATAAATTTTGCTTAACAAGTTGATTAGCTTGCATCGAGAACAATTCCTTATCGACTATTTCATTAATTATTTGAATACATTTTTTTATACCAATAGTATAAGTTATATAATCATTATCTTTTGTCTTGTTTTTAATGAAATCTTCATCTAAATTAACTATTGGATTAATACTTATTTACCCAATTCAATAATTTTAGGAAAATAATACTCATTAACATTATTTAAATATCTAAAATCCTCCTTATTATAACAATTGAAAAAAGAGAAATAAATTGATAAATTTCACTATTGTAATCAAGTTTTTTTCAATATCATAGACAATTGCGCCATCCTTAATTTTTTTATCGATGATTTCAGCATCTTTTAATATTTCTTTTTTTTCTTTTCCATAAATCAATCTTGTCATTTATTTGTATATCGCCATACTCTCCAAATAATTCCACTAAATTAATTACATCACTAAAAGAATTATTGTATGGAGTAGCTGTAATAAGTAGAACTTTTCTATTCTTTTTCTTATTAAATGGTATCTCATTGGTATAATCACAACCAAATATTTTCTTGATTAATAAATTTCTTTTTTGTGTATTTGTATTTCTAAAATTATGTGCCTTATCTATAATAACCAATCTTGCTGATTTTAAATCTTGATTTCTTAATTCTTTCATAGAATAAGACTTAATATCATCTATATATTCATTATTTATTAAGTTATTATATTTAGTCCATGATTGAACCAACCTATTTGGGCAAATAATTTTAACATTATTAGTATTAGCGCCACAATCAAAATAATTTTTAAAATAATCATATGCTGCTAAACCAATATATGTCTTACCTAAACCTACATCATAATTTAAAATAGAACCTCCAAATAATAATGAGATATAATTATCTTTTTTGCTGTTCTTTTTTGATATTCATTTGATTTAGCAAAAGCTAAACTGTTTTTTCAAACTCTTTATATGAATCAATATTGCCACTAAACTTTGCATTCTTTTTACTAATTATATATTTTAAATAATCGCAAAAATATATTTTTGTTGTAATAAAATCATATATATTTTTTCTAACATACTTATAAGATGTTTTTAGATTTTCTAATCAATCAGAATATTGATTATCTACATCCTTCTTATTAATTAATATATTAAATTCATTTGTAATTTTTTCAGATTTATTAAACATACCTAAACCATTGGTCGTTAAATTTGATGAACCTATTATTAAAAATTCTTCATCACTATATGTTTTTATATCATATACTTTACCATGAAAAATTCTTGAATATTTTTGTATAGATATTTGGGGAAACTTAATTCAAATATTTTAAATTTAATAAATTGAATGTTTTCTTTAACTAATTCATAAAGTTGATAATATGAATTAAAAATATCAATAATAATATAATTTACATATTCCAAGAATCCTTTTTGTATTATTAAATTATCACTATCTTTATAACTAGTAGATAAATCTGAATAGTAGATGTTAATAATTATTTCATGTTGAGTCTTTTTTAATACTTCAATTATTTTGGATAATGAAAAAATATTAGTATAAGCCACATAGACATCAATTTCCTTAATTCCTTTTTCTAAATTTATTTTATCTATAATATCTATTAATTTTTCCTCTGCATTATAAATTAGTTTATTATACATAACTATTTTATTTTAATGATCAACACACTATTAAATAACCAACTATGGTTCTAATCAATTAAGATTAACAAAATTCTATTGATTTCATAAACACTTTACTAATTATAGTTATGTATAATTAATGAATGGTAAATCAAGTAATGATATGTATGAATTATTGTCTAATGCTCAAATATTGATAAAAAGGTAAAAAATTTAAATATCCATATATCTTGCACTAATATTATCAATTCTAGTTAATATAAAGGATAATTTAAAACTATAGATTCCAAATAATTGATACTTATATTTAATTTTAATAATGTAAAAAAATTATTAACAATATTTTTATTAAATCACGATATTAACATTATGATTTCATCTTATTTAATTTAGCAATTTGTTTTAGCAGATTAACATTTTTAATTTCATAATTTTAATGTTTATACCTTGACAACTAATTTAATATTACCAACTTAAAATTTTTCTTACCAATATATTAAACTTGCTTTATTTTGTTATGTGTTTTTTCAATACATTTAAAAAATCATTTTTCTATTTCCCTGCTTGTTTTAGTATTTTTTTGTTAATATCTATGATTAAAACTAAACAATATATTTTAATTTTATACTATATATGTATTGCAAATTGCTCTTTCAAAATTAACTTATATACACAAAAGATTGTGGTGGATTATTTAATCCAAAATCAGATAAATCCTTAGGTTTTTCATATTTATTTATTTTACCTAACTTATATGCATAAGCAATTTCTTTTCCACAAAAATATTCATCAAAAAATTTTTTTGAAATGCCTGAAAAATCTTTAGTTTCATTTCATAATTTTTCAGGAGTATATGCCATTACATCATCAACTTGGATTTCAGCAACTACTTTTTTACAAGGAAAAGTCTCATATATTAAAAGTGATTTTATTTTTCTTTTTGCCATTGTTCTTCTATATTCATATTTTTTATTCCCATTTAAAATATTTCTAACATGTTCAGGATTTATAGAAATCAAAATCTTAGCCATAATTATTTCAAACCTCCTATTGACAATATTTTTATAGCATCTTTTTCACTTATTTTATCAAAAATTCTTGGCCCTTCTCCTTGCTGAACAATTTTTTCATCTTGCAAACGAGAAAGTGTAACCTTATTATTAAAAATCTGATAGCTAATAAGACTGATTATTGTTGCTTTTTTGTTATATCAGTTAATAATTTCTTCATCACTAAAAACTGTTCTTTTTCTACAAATTTCTATAAATTCACTTTTATTATATATTTTTTTAATATCATTAAATATAGCAGTTCCAGAAATTACTGAGCTATATTTTTTTGGATTTCTTTCCCCCCCCATTCTATAAATGAACAAAATATCTCCAGGTTTAATATTTTTTAATTGATTAATAGTATTAAATTTTAAATTAGTTAGATATATTTTTTCTAAAGCAAATCTGTGAGATTTATCATCATTATAAATTCTAGAATCCTCATTTTTTAAAATTAAGTCAGGAAATAAATCAGTGTGGTATTCATGTTTTATTGGTAAAAAATAATAATTCACTTTTTCTTTTATATTAGGATAGTTATATATAGGATTCTTATTATAATCATAAGTCATTGATTTAACCATCACTATTTCTTTTCGTTTTTTAGATATTTCATTTTTAATTCCATATCTATTAAATCCCCATTTTTCTAAGATAGATATTAATTTTGCTTTTTCAGTATCTATTGGTTCTGCAATAGTTGTATATATTTCATTCACACCTAATGAAATAGCTCTATCAAAAGCGATTTTTAGAAATCTTTCAGAAATTTTCATTCCAGATATGGCTTTAAATGTACCAATTTCCAACCTTTTCATAGGCTTAAAAAGGTTCAATATTATAATAGTTTTCATTTTCAAATTCTTGTTTTAAATATAAAAATCCTTTAACATTATCTTTATCTTGAATTACATATGCTTCCTCATCGCCTTTTTTTCTAAATCATTCATCAAACTCGATATAATCAGTTTTCAATGAGTCAAAAAAATCATCATTTATGTTAACATCTGAAAATTTTTTTAATTTTATTGATAACATTTTATAATCAATATTTTTAGGATATTTATCCTCAAATTTACTTAAAAGATCAGATGATGAGAGAACAAAATCACCTATATACAATTCGTTAGCTTTTTGTAATATTTGTTTATCATCTGTTACTAAAATATTCACATTTCCACTATATACCTCTAATAGTAATCTATTATCTACTAAAGAGTTGCTATCTTTTCTATAGTTATTAATTATAGATTTAAAAAATCGTCATCACATAATGGAAAATTATGCAACAATTTATATGAATTTAATTTAATCAATATTTGGTTTTTAAGGTGTTCATCTTTATATAAACTTAATTCCTTTTTTGTTTCTTCAGAGATATATTTTGAATTATTACATTTTTCTATCCAATTAAATAATTTATTAACTACAAAAGATGTGTTGTTATGACTTTCTCTTTGAATAATAATATTTGTGTCTAATAAAATACTGGAATTGGATAATTTTAATTCTCTAGCTTCTATTTCTCAAACAACTATTCCATACTTATCAACATCATTTTTTGAATAAATTTTTTTACAATCATTTAAACAATCTTCAAAATTATCATAGAGTGATTTAAAATCATTTTTTCAATTATGGATTAGAGCCGTTTCTCAATTTGGATATTTTTTATAATTATTAATCCTGACATTAACATAATTTCTATTATTTTCATTAGAAATCAAATTTAAAAAATCACCACTTTTAATTTGTAGATTTCCCTCATTGGCTAGTCTATATTCATGTTTTTTTATATTATCTTTGATTAATTTTAAAAACTTTTGTTTGATTTTTTTATTGAATACTTTCATTTTTATAATTATAGGAAATTATTTACTAATCTTCTAAATAATCTAAATAATTAGATAATAGCGATTATCTTACATTTAAAAAAATTAAAATATTTGAAGCATTTGCAGGATTAGGTTCACAATATAAAGCATTAAAAAATATCGCTAATGAAAAACAATGAGAGATAGAAAGTGTAGGTATAATTGAATGATTTATTCCAGCAATCATTGCATATCAATCAATTCATTATGTACAAAAAAGAATTAAACCAGAAACATTTAATCTAAATGTAAATATTAGCAACGATTCCAAGAAACCATGTTCAAATGAATGAATAAGGAAAAATACTAAGAATTCGCTTCTAGGTTATTGGCTAAATCAATCTAGAAATATAGCACATAATCATTTTGATGTTTCGACAACAAGAGCTAAAGATTTACCAAATGATATAGATATATTTACATATTCTTTTCCTTGCCAAGATATCTCTAATCAAGGTAAGCAAAAAGGATTCTTTAAAAATTCAAAAACAAGATCTGGTTTATTGTGAGAGATTGATAGAATACTTCATGAATTTAGAAAAGAAGAATTACCAAAATATCTGTTATTAGAAAATGTTAAAGCAATAGTTAATAAAAAACATATTACAACATTTAATGAATGAATTGAACGACTTAATGATTTGGGTTATGTAAGTAAAGTATATATTTTAAATTCTATAAATTTTGGTAGTCCCCAAAATAGAGAAAGAGTGTTCTTGTTATCAGTTTTAAAAACACATAAAGAAAATGTTGATTTTGAATTTGAGAAATTAGAAGATATATATCGGGATAAAAAAGCAAATATAGAAAGTATTATTTCAGACAAAAAATCATTCAACAAAAAATTTAATAAATATAAATTAGATCAGAAAAAAATTACTTCAACAAATATTAAAAAGTATGAATTATTAAATTATTCAAACTTTCAAAGTGAAAATTATGTTTTTGATATTAAATATTCAGGACCAACTCTTACTGCTTCTGGTGCATTAAGTCGAATAAAACTATTTTTTGGTAAGAATAAGATAAGAGAAATTACTCCTGAAGAATGTTTCAAATACATGGGTTTTAGTTTAGATGATTATTCAAAGGTTTCTAATAACAAATATATAACCCCTACAAAGCAAATTTTTCTATGTGGGAATTCAATAAGTGTTCAAGTTTTAGAAGGTATTTTTAGGAGTTTAAAATTTTAATGAAAAAAGAAGAATTTAATTTAGATAACTTTAATTTTAAAATTGTGAAAATGAATGTATTTAATAATGCACAGACAATAGATATGGACTATTATTTATTGGTTGATGATTCTAATTTTATTCATGATTATAAAATTCATTTTAAAAAGATTGAAGTTAGAAATATTACTACAGCTTCTCATGAAATTAAAAAAGCTCATAACACTTCTCTAATAAATAGGATATATCTATTAGAACAATTAGGATTAAAACATATATTTCAAGACAAAGATAAACACAACACTAGAAAAGAAATTTATTTTTTTAACATGGACCATATAGAAAAAACTGAACTCAATAAAGACAAATGTCTCATTGATTTCAGGAATATGACATTTCAAAATATTAATTACATGTTGTCTGGTTCAAATCCTTCTGGTGAAGGAAAAGGATCTGGTACTTTATACACAAATTATAAAGGTAATAAAATTAATTTTGGTTTTTTCCTACAATGTTTAAATATTACTAAGGATATAAATATGAAATTTACTAATATTAATTATCACGATGTATGATTCAGAGAAAATATTGAGAGAATTACTTTTGAGGAATGATTGAATAGAAATATAGAAATTCGCAATCTTTTTATTGAATTTAAAATTAGTTCTATTGAATGAAAAAAAATAAAAAAATCATTTGAAAATGAATATAAAACAAAAAGAATGAATTTTATAAATTTAGAAAAGGAAATATCTATTCTAAGAAGAGAACAAAAGAAAAGAGCAGAAAAACATTATGATTTTACATCTATCAACTTACTACAAAAAAAATATTTTGATATTGATGTAATTGATGATAAGGTGGTATATGCTCATATTAAACCAGTTTGAAAAATAAAATTTGAATATATAAATAATGGCAAAGATAAAAGTATCTTAGAACAAATATCAGATATAAATAATTTTCTACCACTTCCTCCAGATATTCATGATATGTATGATAACTATATGTTCTATTGAAATACTAATGGACAAATAATTAATGTTAAATCTACCAACACAAAAAGGTTAAATCAATATCAAATATATAATAAAGAAATACTTAGCAATATTGCATTTTATTTGAAAGAATATATAAAAATTATCAAAGAACGCAATAATAAAATAAATAATGTTAAATAATCGCTATTATTTAACTTTTTATCATTCATATATATATGTAATTATATTGCATATTTTACAACATTAACCTGGTAAGTTAAGACAACTTATATCTAAAAATAAAACGTTAGATAATTGTGATTTTCTAACATATATATCGTTGTTTTCTAGTGCTGGAGTTGGTTGCTTTGGTTTCAAACAGGAAAATTTTCAATGTGTCGCAACTTGTGAATTTTTAGAAAAACGTTTGAATATTCAAAAGGCTAACAAAAAATGTAAATATGATTCTGGATATATTCTTGGTGATTTAACAAAAGAAGAAGTATATAAAAAAATCTTCATTGAAATAAAAAAATGAAAAATAAAGAAAGAAATAGATGTTGTAATTGCCACTCCTCCATGTCAAGGAATGTCTGTAGCTAATCAAAAAAAGAAAAATGAATTAGGTAGAAATTCATTAGTTGTTAAGGCTATTGAATTAATTAAAGAGATAAAACCTAAAATATTTATTTTTGAAAATGTCTCTAGATTTTTAAAATCAACATGTACCGGGTTAGATAAAAACGAAAGAACAATAAAAGATGAGATAGTTTTAGACTTGTCTAATGACTATGTTTTTACTTCAAAGGTTATTAATTTCAAAAATTATGGATCAAATTCCAGTAGAACAAGAACATTAGTAATTGGTGTTAAAAAAGAATATCTAAATATTTTTTCTCCATTTGAACTATTTCCTGATTTTCAAGATGAAAAAACATTAAGACAAGTTATTGGGAAATTTAAACCGTTGAAAAAAATGGATGAAATTGATAGTAAAAACATTCTTCACCATTTTAAAAGTTATGATTTAAAAATATTACCATGAATAAAAGATTTAGAAGAAGGTGAATCTGCATTTGATAATAAAAATCCATTAAATGTTCCTCACAAAATTATAAATGGTAAGATGGTAAAGTATGTGGATACTTTTGGTGATAAATATAAAAGACAATTTTGAGATAAAGTTGCACCATGTATTCATACAGCGAATGATTGTTTAGCATCACAAAATACAATTCATCCAAGAGATAATAGAGTTTTTTCGATTGCAGAATTAATGGAACTTATGACAATTCCTAAATGTTTCAAATGAGATACTATTAATTTAAAAAAACTAACAAAGAATCAAAAGATGGATTGACTAAAAAGAAATCAGCTAAATATCAGACAATGCATAGGCGAAGCTGTACCTACTATTATTTTTAGACAAATCGCACAAAAAATAAAATTGCAGCTTAATGATAATTTATACAATAACATCAAAAAATATGAGATGAGTAATCCGAACAAAGACAGCCAAGCGGCATATTTCACTGATAAAATGAATATATCTTATATATATAATATTCTTCCAGAATTTAAAAAAGATGAAATCAATATACTAGAACCATCGGTTGGTGGTGGTAGTTTTATATTACCTATAATTAAGAAATACGAAAATATTAAAAAAGTTAATTTTTATATTAATGACATTTCTAAAGAATCATTAAATTTTTGTAAAAAATTAATAACAAAATTAAAACCATATAAAAATTTTGAATTTATTTTTTTGAATAAAAATTTTGAAAATTTTAAAGATTTGAATTTTGATTTAATTATTGGTAATCCACCATTTAAAAAAATTAAGGAAAAAAATGGTTATACAAATCTCTTTGAAATTTTCTGAATAACTGCATTGAAAATGTCGAACAACATTATTTTTATCAATCCAAAATATATTATTCAATCTCCAATTTATTCCAAAATAAGAAAAAAATTAGAGGCAAAAATTAATTGAATTATTGATTTTGGTGAATTGGGGTTTAAAGATGCTAAAATTGAAACAATTGTTCTATCATTAAATGATTCAAAGAAACAGAATGTTAGTGTTTATTCTGTGCCAAAAAATATAAATGTAGTCAAAAATAGATTATATATTTTTGATAATAAAATGCCATACTGAATTATTTATCGTGATGAAAAATTTGATTTAGTTTTTAACAAAATGATAATGGACATATTTACAATTCAAAAAAATTATGAAATATCAAATGAAAAAATGTCTTTTGATAATAAAGATGGATATTTTTGAGTTATAAGATCAAAAAATATAGATATTAATGAACCCAAAATTGTGAATATTAAAAACTATGATAGATATGCACCAAGAGATGTAGTAATGGCAACAAATTTTTATAAATATATTAATAAATCTAAGAATCAATTATTTTTGATTCCTACATTAACATATTATCCTAGAGTTATAAAAATGCCAAAAGATACCTTTGTGAATGGTTCTGTTCTAGTTGCTGAATTAAAAAAACCGCATATTGTGATTAATGATAATGATATCAGATATTACTATACAAAAGAATTTAGACATTTTTATTCAATAGCATTTAATTACTCAACAAGAACATTAAATATAGACAAAAACACAATCAAGTTTTTTGGAGTGATTAGAAATGAACATTAATTATCCAAAGAAATTTAATATTTCAGAACAAAAAACAATAATAGAATTTTTAAATTCAATTAATTTTACTGGTTATTATAAACAGATAAATAATGTAACAATTTGTGCAATTGACCAAAAAAACACATATGATTTATTGCATGTCATTTCTAAATGTATATTAAACATGGTAAAGCGAAAAAAATTTTTTACTATAAAAGATTTTTTTGAAGATGAATATAG
>CASEIK010000068.1 GCA_949288005.1 uncultured Mycoplasmataceae bacterium
AATTAATTGTCATATCGTATATTTATGTAAATAACAATTTTGATAAAGAAATTTTTGATTTACAAACTAAAAAGAATCTTTTTGATAAATATCTTGCATTATTAACAAATCAAAAAGAATCCTTTTTTAAAAGTTTTGAAATTATTTTTGATTGTGTCTTGTTATTGTCTGAAAACGATTTTATTTCAATAAGTGATAATATCATCTTAAATAATGATTGTACAAAAAAAATTTCAAATCGTTTTTTAGAAAAACTATTGAGTACTAGCAATACATATTCTGATTCACAAATTATTAGGGAGATTCTTAACTATGTGTAAAATTGAAAAGTTATGTTTAAAAAGAAATAATGGAGAATCATTTGAATATCTCTTTTCTGATGGAATATCCTATTTTAACGGTGGAAACGGATGTGGAAAAACTGAATTCTGTAAATTTCTTGATTATATGCTGGGAAGTAGTGAGAATTTACAAGAAAAGGAATGGTTTAAAGAATTAGATGAAGGAATATTGGTCATTTCCAATAATGAGACAAAATATAGTTTTATTAGAACTATTAATAAAGATAATAATTATATTCTAATAGAAGATGAAACAGAAAAAGTTGAATGCAATTCAGAAGATTATAAAACTAGGTTGACTGCAGTTCTGAATAATAATCAATCTTCTTGGTCTATGTTAACTAAATTTGCAAATGCTGATATTTCGATTCGATCACTTGTGGCATTCAATTTTCTGGAAGAAGAGGATGTTGGGATTGGCGATAAGAAAAATTTTTTAACAAAATGTCGTGATTATAAGTATCAAAAATGGGTATCTCTCATATTGGATTATATATTTAACCCAAATCAGGATGAAATACTTTCTTTGGAGAATGAAATATCAGGATTAAAGAAACTCAGAAATGAACAAGAAGCTTTGCTTCTAAAATTAGATTCTTTGAGAGAACGAATTAATAATGCATTAATTCATTTAGATTTTCATTATGAGTTTAAGAATGATATTACGAAAGTAAAAGAAATAGTGAAAAAATTTATGGGAGTAAAACCTCTTTCTTCTGGAAACTACCAAACATTATATCAATACAATGATATTTCAGAACGAATCAAACTTCTTGATAATACAAATGCAGATATAACTAGTTTCAATAAAGCTACAAATAATAGAATGGATTTATTAAAACACCTGCAAAAACTTGCCATAAAATCTGAAAACTATAAGCAATTAGTTGAACCCATAGAAAAAATATTGAATGATATGAACACCTCTATCGGATTTGGTCAATACATTGTTAAAAATGAAGTATCTGAGCGCCTAAAAAAAATCCAAAAGAAATTTGATCGAACTATAAAGGAAAAGAAAAATGCACAACTTTATGTAACAATAGATGAAAAATTTAAATATATTTCTATTTTAGAGGATTCTATAACTAATTATGAATCTGAGTATAAAGATATAAATATAGAAGACACAATGAAGTTGTTAAGAGAAAAAGAAGAGAGACTTGATGAATTAAAATCTCGTTTAGATGGAAAAAAATATTAGATTTTGAAAACTATATCAATATTCTATATGAAAAAGGTAAAACTGTCTCAAAATTGATTAATGAAGACTTATCGTTATCAAATTTTAAAATTGAATATATTCAGAAGACAAATTCATTGTTATCTTCAATAGCAGTTGATATGGATGAAGATG
>CASEIK010000069.1 GCA_949288005.1 uncultured Mycoplasmataceae bacterium
ATCCAATGTTGATGAACAATGGGTTAATAATGCAACACAGGCAAATTCATTGGGAATTCCTCTATTTGCATATCACTTTTGTTATGCAAGAAATGAATCTGAGGCATTAAAAGAAGCAAAATTAGCAGTAAATACATGTAAAAATTATAAAGTCAATATAATTTATTATGATATGGAATACACTGATACACAAGGAAATCTAACAAACGATATGTATTACAAAATAGCTAAAATATTTTGCGATTATGTTGAATCTCAAGGATTTTCTGCAGGTATCTACGCTAATCAAGACTGGTTTAAAAACAGACTCACAAATGATGGTTTTTCTGCATGGAGTCTATGGTTAGCTAATTATGGTAAAAATAATGGCTATGATAATTGGAATGGGGTTTTACAATATAATCCTTATGGTAATGTACATCTGCATCAGTTTACTTCTAATGCAAAAAATGGTGTTTTAAAAAATATTGAAGGAATTAATTCAAGTGGTTTGGATTGTAGTTTAGATTATGGAGTATTAAAAATATTTGGTAATGTAAATAAGTTTGAAAATGATTCTTTAAAAGTAGGAGATAAGGTAAAAGTAAAAAAGGGATCATCATGGTATGATGGTCAATCAATAGCAAGTTTTGTTTATGATAATGAATACGAGATTATCCAGATTAATGGAAATAGGGTAGTTATAGGTATAAACGGCAAAGTAACAGGAGCAATATTATTAAGTAATTTAATAAAAGCACAGTAGTGCATATAAACAGTTATATTATATAAGTGTAGAAAAGATACCGGTATGAATACTACAAAAAGTAAATATTAGGAGGATAAATAAAATGGCGGATGCAAATATTGAAAAAGCACAAAGATATTTAAATAGTATGTATGAACATAGAAGTGAATGGGTTGATTTAGAGGTTGATGGAATTACTGGTTCACTTTTATGTCAAGGAATTATTAGAGCATTTCAAATTCAAAATGGAATTTCTCCAGTGACAGGAACTGTTGGGGATAAAACATTAAATAAAATGAGAGAGTTAGCAGAGATAAGCATTATGGATCCTAATGATGCTTCAAATCCTAATGTTTGTATTCTGCAATGTGCATTATTTGCAAAAGGATATAATGCAGGAGGAATTACTGGAATTTATTATACGACAGGGGTTAATGCAGTTAAGGAATTTCAAGAAGATGCAAATTTAGAAGTAACTGGAGTAATTGATTGGAAAGTATGGATGGGATTGGTATCAACTAATTGGTTTAAAAAAGCAAGTGGTGGAGATAATAATATTCGTACAATTCAACGACAATTAAATGCAGATTGGTCTGATATTATTGGAGTAGGTCCATGTGATGGCGTTGTTTCTAGGTTTACTGCATATGCATTTATTGCAGCTTTACAAGCAGCTGAAGGAATCTATACAGATTTTATGGGAAGCCTTGATGGAACGAATTTTGGAGATCAAACTACAGCAAAATTCCCAACTGTATTAAAACAAGGACAAAATGGAGAGTTTGTCAAGTATAATAAATTAGTACAATATGGTTTATATACAAATGGATATGATCCTGAAAGATTTGATGGAATTTTTGATGCAACAACTGAATCGATGGTAGAAGATTTTCAAAAGTTTTATGCATTGACTGGAATTGGATTGGTTACCGTAGGTGAGGTGAACTGCGCAACAATGAAATCACTTCTTACGAGTAAAGGTGATACAAGCAGAAAAGCAAAAGCCTGTGATTGTTCAACTGTTTTGAATGCCCAGCAGGCTGAAGATATAAAAGCAGCTGGTTATAATATCGTTGGAAGATATTTAACAGGAACTGTCGGTGGATCTACTAGAAAATTTATAACTTTTGAAGAAATTGAAAATATTAAAAATGCTGGATTAAAAGTATTTCCTATTTATCAAGATGGTGGATACCAACTTTCTTATTTTCAGGATTTAAGACAAGGAACAGTTGATGCGTACACAGCTATTTCAGCAGCAAAAAGAGTCGGGGTACCAAAAGGGAGCGTAATCTATTTTTCAGTTGATTTTGATTGTTACGATTACCAAATGCGGCAGTTTGTAGTTCCATATTTTTCTAAAGTTAATTCAGTGTTTAGAAGTTCAAAAAATACAAATAAATATAAAGTTGGTATCTATGCGCCTAGATATATCTGTACATATATTTCAAATTTAGGATATGCAGACTATTCATTTGTAGCAGATATGTCAAGTGGATTTAGTTGTAACTTAGGGTATCCGATTCCTGAAAATTGGGCATATGATCAATTTTTTGAATTAAATGCAAGTAATGGAGGCCAATTTCAATCGTCACCTGATTTTGACTTAGATAAAGTAGCATATTCAGGTAGAGATACTGGTATTTCGAATTTTGATGATGTACCATACTTAACACCTGATCAGTTAGCTGAAAGAAATTCCAGTGTATTATCTGATTCTCTAGTTTCTGAGTATGTACATAATATTTTATTTCCATTAGGATTTTATGATGTTATTTCAAACGTAGGAATTGAATATGAAAAAGAATTTACAGTAGGTACTATTAGCACTCAACAGATGCTTATTGAAGTTTCTGCAAGTATTTTAAATGAATTTACTCGTAATTTTGATAATGATCCTATCACAATTAGGCTGGATAGTAATGGTAAATTAACCGCATCATGTGAAAATGAAATTGACAAATTGTCTGCAGAACTTGAGACCGATATTGATGGGGTTAAAGATGTTATTGATGGAACAATTAGTAATTTAAAAGAAATTGCTGTATCAATTACAACAGGAAAAATCGGCTTTAAATTAGAATTAGATGGAACTTATCCTAAATTTACACTTATTTTTACTTCAGAAGATATTTTTCCGGAATCTGATAGTGTTGATGAAGAAATTACTGTTGAGTTGAGTTTTACAATTAAACCAGCTCCAGGATATAAAGTCGACCCTGTTAAATTAGCTCAAGTTAGTGCATCTGGAATTGTTATTATTATACTATTAACTACAGGAGCTCTTCTTGGTCCTCAATTGGCATTGCTACCTGAATTTCTTACTGCGGGTGGTATAGTTTTGGCAAATTAAATAATAACTTTTATAAAAATATTACTTATAACATATTGAAATGAACCTCATTATTTGGACATCCAAATAATGGAGGTTCATTTTACTTTAAATGTATTTTTTCGCTATTTGTTTATATACAGATTGAAAATTATCTGTTTTAATACTTGAAAAAATATATGATGATTTGTAAATAAGATATTGTGAGATGTAAAAAATCTAAAGATATACATAATTTTTAAAAACATGACTTCACGCTAAGTATCATATGAAGAAATGTAGATAATGGTGATTGAAATATGATAAAAAGATATACATTTAAATATAGAGCTATATTGTTGAATTGAGTGAGTAGGTAATTTAAGTGGAATGAACTTTTAAATCAATGATAGAAAAATAATTGGAAAGTATTAATAAGAAGTAATTTATAAAGACTGTATTATAGAATAATGGTTAATTAAAACATATTTTTTTTTTTTTTGTGAAATACTGCCAAATGATTAAACTTTTAAAAGTTCTATGATATATTGTATACGTTCATACATATTGATGCTTTGTCGTATGGGGGAGAGGATAAAATGATAAATATTGAGATAAAAAATAATATCATGGACTTTGATAAATTAGAAAAATATCGAAAGTACATTATAAATAATAAATTTAGATATTTATTCTATATTTTAACTGCTTGTTTAATTTTATTAATAATTTATTACTGTATAGATGCAGGTATTTTTGTTGGTTTTTTTGGATTAATCTTTTTGGTAATACTTATTTATTTATATGAATATTTATGTAATAGGTTTATTAGGACAATATTACAGATGAAACAAAGAATTTATCATATTGATGAGGTGAAGTATGATTTATGTTTTAAAGATGATTTTATTGAAATAATATATAATGAATCAACAACAAAATTATTATATAAAAATATTTCTAATGCTATAAAAATATCAGAAGGTTATTTGATTATCACCAAGTATGATGATGTCATT
>CASEIK010000070.1 GCA_949288005.1 uncultured Mycoplasmataceae bacterium
AGAATGAATCAAAGCTAAAATTAATGGAAAAGCAAAATATATTGCAATTTGAATAAATAATGATTTATTGATCATCTTTTCATCGACACCTATTTTTCGTAAAATCTGATACTTTTCTTTATTATCAATACATTGTGATAATTCTTTCAAAGCCAATATTACTGCACATGAAATTAAAAATACTAATCCAATATATAAACCAATAAAGATAACCATTGCTCCAGTTCCGATATTATTAGTAGCAATCTCTAGTTTAGTAGTAACAATTAAATCATCACTACAATATCCTAATAGTTTTTCATTAATTTCATCTCTTTTAGCTTTACTACTACTATAATTACCTATCAAAAAGCTTTCATCAACATTCAAATTCTTTACTGCTTCATCAGGTACGATATAAAATCCCATATCAGCTGGACTTGATTGAATCGTTAAAAAACCATATTGACAAGAAGCAAATTTACTATGATAAACCTTGCCATTTAATTCAATATCAGGTTTATTTTTTAAAACCATATTTCTAATATTACAAACATTGTTATAATTACCCATTACCACATATTCATTTTCTAATTGATAGGTTGGTAAATTATATAGTTTTGCTACTTGATTATATGCACTCACTCCTATTATACGTTCATGTTCATTTAAAAATTCCTCACTAACATCGCTATACATATTGCCATAGGTATCACCATATGTTAATTCATCACTATAATAAGTTTCAAAATTTAATTCTTCTTGTAAATTAATCTCATCATTTAAATTTATATTATTACTATTTAAATATTCTTTTACTGTCATTTGACTATCTTTTACATTTGTAATCATTTGTAAATCGACTGGTACTAATTCATCAATTTCACTATTAGCACTATCATTTAAAGCCACAGCACTTGAAAATATACAAATTGTTAAAAAGAGTAATAAACAAATAACGGTTGTTGATAGTATTGTAGTATTAATTTTACTGACAACCTGACTAACAGTAAAACTATTTAAGTTTTTAAAATAAACTGATTTGATTTTCAAAACTAATTTTAATAATAATCCTGATAAAGACCAGTAAATTAAATATGTTGCCAGAGCCCCATAAATCATTTGCAAGATTATTGAAAAAAAGGTTGTTAAATTTTCAACATTACTTGTAACGTTATAATAAGCATAAGATAAAAGTAAAACCGCACCAATAAATACAAATAAACAAACAATTGGATTTTTATTAGTAATTAATTCATTTTGTTGATGAGCAGTCATTAAATTTATTAATTGTTGACGATTAACCTGGACTGTATTAAAAACAATTACTAATAAATACATAATTCCAAAATAACATATTGTTTTTAATAATGCTGATCCTGATAATACAAATGTAAATCTATTCATATCAGCTTCAAACATATTAGCTACAATAATAGACATCACTTGTGATAATACAATTCCTAAAACAAGACCAACAACCAATGATATTAAACCAATAATTAAAGTTTCTACAATTAGAATCTTAGAAATCTGCTGTTTAGACATTCCTAATATCATATAGATACCAAATTCTCTTTTTCTACGTTTCATTAAAAAGCGATTAGCATAAACAATCAAAAACCCTAATACAAAAGAAACAAAAACACTTACACCTGATAAAATATCATTCATCATTTTAATAATATCTCTAGCTGAGTCACTAATTTCCAACATAACAGTTTGGGACTGTAAAGAATTAAAAATATAAAAAATTGTTATTCCTAAAATCAAAGTTACAAAATAAATAACATAATCTTTAAAACTCTTTTTAATATTTTTAAACGATAGATTAAATAACATCACTAATATCGCCTCCTAATAGAGAAACAACATCGATGATCTTATCAAAAAATTCTTTGCGACTTTGATTACCACGACTAAACTCATTAAAAATCTGACCATCTTTAATAAAGATAACTTTAGAAGCATAACTGGCACTAAAAGCATCATGAGTAACCATTAAAATAGTCGTTTTATATTCTTGATTTAATTTATTTAATCTTTCAAGTAATAATCTAGAACTCTTGGAATCTAAAGCACCCGTAGGTTCATCCGCTAGGACTAACTGGGGATTAGTAATAATTGCCCTGGCACTAGCTACTCTTTGTTTTTGTCCACCAGACATTTGTGATGGATATTTATCTAAAATATCACTTATATCTAATTTACTAGCGACTTCTTTAACTCGTTTATCTATTTCCTGATAAGATACTTTTTGAATTTGCAAAGCTAAAGCAATGTTTTCATAAGCTGTTAAAGTGTCTAATAAATTGAATTCTTGAAAAATAAATCCTAATTGTTCGCGTCTGAATTGATTCAATTTATTTCCTTTAAGCTTAGTAATATCGATTCCTTTTAAATAAATATGACCGCTAGTAACCCTATCAATCGTAGAAATTAAATTTAACAAAGTTGTTTTACCAGAACCACTGGCCCCCATAATGGCCACAAATTCTCCTTCATCAATTGACATTGATAAATTATTAATTGCTTTTGTTAGATTACTCTTGTTTCCATAATATTTACTAATATTTTCAATTACTAATATCTTCTCCATACTCTTTTTCTCCTTTACATCTTTATTATAGAAAACAGATAATCTAGATGACATCGAAATACCTTACACTATCTTACAACTTTGTAATAATCTTCATTATTAAAATCGATTATCACTTTAGTATACTTCCCTTGTTTTGATTCAATAGCTATTTGATGTCCTAACTTATGACATAAATTTTTGACAATATATAATCCCATACCTGTAGCACTAGAAACAAGGCGACCATTTTCTCCGGTAAACGATTTATCAAAAACATATGGTAATTCACTATCTTTTATCCCAATTCCGTTATCTAATATTTCCAAGGAAATATGATTTTTATTTTGAATAACATTAAAACTAATTAAACAATCACTTTCACCGTGATATTTAATACTATTACTAATTATCTGATTAATAATAAATTCTAACCATTTGCTATCACTCAATACTGTTGCTTCAATATTTTTTATTTTAATTGCAATATTTTGATACAATAAACTATCCTGATTTTTCTTAATAACATTTTTTATGATCTGATTTAAATCACATTTTTTTATTAAATAATCTTTTTCACTGCTATCTAATCTAGCATAATATAAAACTAATTCGACATTATTTTCTATTTTATTAATTTGATCTTTAAGTTTTCTAACGTTACTTTCGTGATTATGAATCATTAACTTAGTACTAGCTATCGGTAACTTAACTTCATGAATCCATAATTCAATATACTCTTTAAAATCACTTACTTCTTGTTGATATTTTTC
>CASEIK010000071.1 GCA_949288005.1 uncultured Mycoplasmataceae bacterium
AAAAAAATAATAATAACAAATATGTTATTATAATTAGGATATGACTCCACATAATATTGCAAAAAAAGATCAAATAGCAAAAGTTGTTTTGATGCCAGGTGATCCACTAAGAGCTAAGTTTATTGCTGAAAACTATTTAGAAAATTATGAGTTAGTTAATGATGTTAGAGGTATGCTAGCTTATACTGGTACATACAAAAATAAAAAAATTACTATAATGGGCCATGGTATGGGGATTCCTTCAATTGGAATTTATTCATATGAATTATTTAATTTTTATGACGTTGATACCATAATTAGAATTGGTTCATGTGGATCTTTTTTATCTGAAATTAATTTAGGTGATATTATAGTAGCAGAAAATGCAATTAGCGATTCTACATATGCTTACAATATTGGTTTGGATTTAAATTCAAAGGTTATTGGTTGTGATTCTAATTTACATGAAATTGTTATTAAAATCTTAGATGAAAAAAAATACAAATATTATGATGGATACGTGTTTTCATCTGATGCTTTTTATGGTGTTAGAAATTCAAATGAAATAGATTTAATGATTGAACAAAATAAATTATTAGGTGTTGAAATGGAAGCTTTTGCTCTATATGCAAATGCCAAGAAATTAAATAAAAAAGCAATAACTTTGTTAACAGTTTCTGATTCAATTGTTAATAAGTGTGAAATGGGTGCAGATGAGAGAAGAACTTCTTTTAAAAAAATGATGGAAGTTGCATTAGAATTAGCTATTGAAATATATGAATAATTTTAAAATTAGAGACTTAATTGCTTATAAACAATATAACAGCAAAGGTTATCCAGCAATTGGGATTACAATGTTTGGTGATAATAATTTATCAGTTAAAACAATTGTACCATCTGGTACATCAGTTGGTAGTAGAGAGGCAATTGAATTAGTTGATAGAGACAAAAATGTTTTTAATGGTAAGGGTGTTGATAAAGCGATTAATTTAATTAATACCAAAATAAAGAAAATTATAATTAACAAAAATCCATTGGAACAATATAAATTAGATAATCTATTAATCAAAATAGATGGAAGATTCAATAAGTCTAAACTTGGAGGAAACGTTATTAATGGTATATCTATTTCAATTTGTAAATTAGCTGCAAAATATCTTGATATGGAACCATTTGAATATATTAGTAAATATTTGTTTAATGAGCAGAAATCATTTAAAATGCCTAACATCCTAGTTAATGTTATTAATGGTGGATTACATGCTAGTAATACTTTGGATTTTCAAGAATTTCTTATTATTCCTAAGAATACAAAAAACATTGAACATGCCTGTGATATAGCTAGTAAGTGTTTTTATGAGTTGAATAAGATAATTGTCAAAAACAAAATGTCTAATGCAAAAGGTGATGAAGGTGGTTTTGATACAAGTTTTGAAAATTTTCATACAGCTTTAGATTATATTGAAAAATCAATAATGAATGCTGGTTACAATCCTGGCAAGGATGTTGCTATTGGTATTGATGTTGCCGCTAGTACTTTCTATAAAAATGGTAAATATTATCTAAACAATAGTTCTTTTGAAATTTCATCAAAAAAAGTAAATAAAATTCAATTATCAAAAAAAGAGATGCTCACTTTTTATGCTAATCTTTTTAAACTATATCCATCAATATATTATCTTGAAGATCCATTTGATGAAAATGATTGAGCAGGTTTTAATTGTTTAAATAATACCTATTTTCGTAATAAATTAATTGTAGGTGATGATTTATATTGTACTAATATTAGGTTTCTAAAAAAAGGTGTTGCATTAAAATCTAGCAATTCAATTATTATTAAACCTAATCAAATAGGTACATTAACTGAAACATTTGAAGTTATAAAATATGCTAAAAAGAATAAAATTAAAACAATTGTCTCTCATCGTAGTGGTGATAGTGAAGATAGTTTTATTGCTGATTTTGCTGTTGGTGTTGGCTCAAATTACATTAAAACTGGTTCATTTTCAAGAAGTGAAAGATTAGCAAAATATAATAGACTTATTGAAATAGAAACACTAATAAACAATAAGAAAATTAAAGTAATTTAGATGAACGAATGTTTTTTAGCTCTTTAGGTGATTTATATAATTTCATCATTATATTAGGGTTTCTTTGAAGATATTCGTTATATAATTTCTTTTCATATTTATAGTCTTTTCAATCACGATATCCTCTAATAATTCAGTTGAGATTATTTTTATATAGAAAATCAGCAGTATATCCATAATTAATTACAACATCAACAATTCCTAATTCTATATATTCATGTAAGAATACATTTACTAATCGATAAATCATGTCAAGATTTCTTTTAGGTTTATCTTTGTTTATTGAAATTAAAACTATGATATTTTTAAAACCATCTTTAATTGCATTATTAATGACAAACTTATGACCTTCATGAATCGGATAAAAAGTTCCAGGAAAAACACAAACCATTTTAATATAACTCCGACAAAATTTTGATTATTTCATTAGGTTTTTCCCAAAAATGATAGTAACAACTATCTTTTATGATATATTTCTTATCAAATGAATTAAAAAATGCAATATCTTTCTTTGTATAAATTTTATTTTTATCACCATAGACAAGAACTATTTTTTTATTATTTAAAAACTCAAAATAAGTATTTAATGATTTAAAGTTTAATATTTGGTTAAGGATAAGATTAACTTTGTGTTCGTTTTCTTTTAAATAATTCATTTCATTACGCATATCTTTAACAAATAGATTATCATCACTAAAATTTGATAGATTGTTTAGTAAATACATTTTCTTATAAATCATTGTTCTTGAATTCTTTGGTAATCAAATATTTTTGATTGTAAAAATCTTAAAATAAAAACTTTTTCCATAAGGATTAATAATAATGAATTTCTTGATGTTTTTAAAATCAAATCCATCCTTATAAATGCTTGAAACTATAAAAGCAGAAAAAGAATCAATTATAAGAGTGGTTGGTTTCTTGAGTTTTTTTATTTCTTGAATAACTTTATTTTTAAGTAAATTTAATGGATTAATTGTATCAAGTTTTAATTTTGTAAAATCGATAACATTAATTCCTTTGATTTCAGAGTTTTTAGTGGTCAATAGTATTTTGTTTTTAGTAGTAAATAAATCACATAGATATAATAAATCTCTCATGTCTAAATTATAGTAGATAATAGTTAATCAAAAGCAAAATATTAAAAATGTTATTGTAAAAGCAGCTATTTTCTTTATATATAAACAAAAAACCAGGGTACGCCCTGGAGTAAACATTTATTTTTTGCTTTCATTAATCATTCAATAATGCAATTACATAACATACAAACAAGTTGGTGCATGAATTGATTTATGTTCATCATTTAGAAAACAATCAATAACAACTTGGCATAAATTAGATAGTTACATCATTAAAGTTAACTAATCACACTATTATTCTATTATCAACAAAAATATTTTGCAAACATTTTTTTAGCATTTTTTTAGGTTATTTTTTTTATATATCAAATGATATATAATATAGGTATGAATTTTTTGTCAATTTGTTTAATTTTGTGTTTTGTGTCTCTTGTATTTGGTTATTTTTTTGGTAGTTTAATGTGATCGATTATTATTGGAAAATTCTTTTTTAAGAAGGATCCTAGAGATTATGAATCAATGAATGCTGGAGCAACAAATAGTTCTAGAATTTTTGGTAAAAAAGTTGGTTTGATTGTTTTGTTTTTAGATGTTATGAAGGGTTTTTTGCCCACTTTTATAATGTGGTTAGTTGCAAAATATGGTCTAGATGTTGAAAGATATGGAATAATCAATAATAGTTTTAATACATATACATTGTGTTATTTAGCTGGGTTAGCTGCAATCATTGGACATTGTTATCCTATATTCTTTAAATTTAAAGGAGGTAAGGGTGTTGCTACCTTTGGAGCTTTTTTAATTACTATAAGTCCTTTTGGTGCATTAATACAATTACTTATTCTAATAGTAATAGTATTTATGACAAAATATGTATCATTAGGTTCTTTGTTGTCATCTGCTATGAGTTGAGTTTGAATGTTTATTCCAGGAATTAACTATTCTTTTATACTAAACACTAATATAGAAGATGTGTATTATTTAGACTATGGAAGTGTTTATTGATTGTTGTTTATTTGTTTAATCTGTTTTGTTGCAATTTTATTAATTTGGATTAAACATAAAAATAATATTATTGCTTTGAAAAATAAAACTGAGCGGAAATTTACAATTAAATAAGATTTTCTATATATCAATAATATATAGGGGTAAACAACAAGAGAGGGTGTCAAAAAAATAGTATATAATAAGTATATTGATTATGTGAAAGGTCTCAAATGAATCAAAAAACTAAAACTAGTGAACAAAAAAAGTTACCAGAAGGTTATGATGTAATAGGTGAATATCAAGATAATATAGAACAAAGCTTAGTTGATAACCTTTTTGATTATTTTGGTAGAGTGTATTACAAGAATCATTCAATTAATGGTGGTAGTAAAGATCAAATCAAGTTAAGAAATTCTTACTTATCTAAGTATGATAAAAAGATTTTTAAATTAGTTAACAAGAAATTTGTTTCATATCTAATTGCTTCTTTAGTTTTTTTGTTGATTGCAACTATAGGTTATGTTTTATTTTATTTTTTTGTAGGTAGTAGTTATAATGATGTTATCAATAAAGCAAATAGTTTAGCTGTTGATCCAAACTCAATTATTACTACATCAAACGGTTGATTGATTTTATTTTTAATTGTTTTTGTTGTTATCAACTTGTTTGCATTAATTGCAATTATCATGTTAATATTTACGATTTCTTGGTATATAAAGAATAATCAACAATATAATCGTATTATTAAGAAAAATAAAATGTGAAACAAGTCTTTTTACAATTTTGCCACAAATTTAACTGAAAAAGGAATTTTAAATGCAATTCAAGCATCTATTCCATACTTTGTGGTTGATAAACACACACCATCATTTGATAAAACTATTTACAACATTCATAATAGAATTTACTCATATGCTAACATTCCTCAAGATGCAAGACGTATTAGATTTAATTGTTTATCATCTGGTTTCTATCGAGGAAATGCATTCTCATTAAGTTTCTCTTCTTGAGAATGATTTAGAGAAGCAAAAGTTATAGACCAAAATAAAGTAGGTCCTAGCAAAGTTAATATCCATGCTAGAAGATCATTAAGAAGATTTGAAGATTGTATTTGTGTACTTGCTGTTGACACATTTGCTGAACCAAAGTTAAACTTTGTTTTAAATAACCCTGATGGTAAAAACATTAGATTACAAAACAAAATCTTTAATAATGTTTTCTCTCTAGCTGTTAATAATCCAGACTTAGCATATACAGTTTTCACGCCTTATGTTCAACATACATTATCAAGATGTAAAACTTGAACCGATTCATCAAGAGGTATTAGACAAGTTATTAAAGAAGGTTCAAAAGTTTACGTTGTGTTTGATGGTAGAGAAGATTTCTTTAAGTTCTCAAGAATTATTGATCCAAGACTAAATTATGTATTTAATTCAGTTGAAGCAAGAAGTAGTGTTCTTTTATCAAAACAAAATAGATTATCAGATGTATCGCATAATGAATTATTGAAGTTAGGTTCTTTAGATGAAACTGCATCATTAATGACTGAATATATTTTAGAAGAAACTGATATTTTATTTACAGCACTTGAAATGGCTACTTGTTATCCAATGGATAATATTATTGTTAAAAAACAAAAACAAGCAAAAACACTTTATGATGTTTTAGAAGAAAAGAAAAACAACCCTGGTATGAAATTTAAAACTATTACTGAGTTAAATAGTAGTTTTGATGAAATTAATAAAAAGGTTGCAGATATTGGATTTAATCAAAAGGCACCTACATTCAAAGGATTGGTTAATATTGATAAATTAAATAATAATCATAATGATTTTGAAAATAGTTTAAAAATCTAAATTGTAAATATTTTAATATAATTAAAACATTATGAATGAAGATATTAAAAATAATAAATCAAAGTTTTACATAGTATCTGCTAAGAAAAGGATACTTGTAAAACTTTTTGAATATATAGTGTTGATTGGTATAAATCTTTTGATAACATATCTTTTTACGTTCAATTCTCTTAATTGATCTAATTCTACATTGTTAGTTCCGGGATGACAATTCAGCGTTTATCTACTATTTGATTTCATAGTGATTAGTACTATTTGATTTTGTTATTTTATTGTTTGTCCTTATTTCTTCAGAGGTTATACATTAATAACCAAAATATTTAAATTAAAGCTATATACTAATAAGGAAAATTGAAAATTTATTAACTTCCTTAAGAGAGAATGTTTTACATGAATTCCATTAAATGTTGTTTGTTTAGTCATGAGTTTAGTTTCTTTTGCGTTTGTGAATCCAGTTGAGTTTTTGTCACAGATTGTAACTTTTAGTTCTACCAGTGGTACACTAGCAGAAAGAACTATTGGTTATATATTTACTTTTTTGTATATAATAAGTTCAATTCCATTATTTTTTGTCTTTATCAATACACTTGCTAATAATTGTAGAAAGACTGCAATAGATAAACTATCTAATATAGTTTTGATAGATATATCTACACAAATAAAAATAGATGAACCACATTATCCAAAAAACTATGATTTACCAATAATGTTAGATGAAGAGGAGTTGGAAAAACTATAATGATTAAACAAATGCTAGAAGGTTTAAACAATAAACAATTAGATGCCGTGACAGCTCCTCTTGGACCATGTCTTGTTATTGCTGGTGCTGGTTCTGGTAAAACTAGAGTATTGACCTTACGTTGTTTATATTTGGTCAATGAATTAAATTTTGATCCAGCAAAAATTTTATGTATTTCTTTTACTAATAAAGCTGCTAATGAAATGAAACAAAGATTAGACAAAATTACAAGTTATAACTTTAAATGAATTACAACATTTCATGGATTATGTTTGAAGATTTTAAGAGAAGATATTGAATCATTGGGTTATAGCAAGAATTTTAATATTTTAGATGAGGAAGACCAAATTACTTTGTTGAAAGAGGCATATAGAAACTTCGAAATTGATATTAAAAATATGCCATATCGATTGATTTTAAACTTTATCGAAAAGTGTAAATCATATAGCTTTGATGAATCTGATATTAAAAATCCTATTAATTGAAAAAAATTATTTATCAACACAGAGAAAGAATGTGATTTGAAGATTAAGATTTTTAAATTTTATACGCATACATGTAAGTCTTCTAATTCTTTGGATTTTAATGATTTATTGATTTTTACTAATAAGTTATTTTGTGAATTTCCTCAAATTGCAAGCAAATGAAATGAGAAATTTGATTACATTTTAATTGATGAGTTCCAAGATACAAATGATTGCCAATATGATTTAATCAAGAAACTAATTGAAAATAAAAATAATATTTTTGTTGTAGGTGATCCAGATCAAATGATTTATTCGTGAAGAGGCGCCAACCAATCAATTATCAATAATTTTGCTAAAGTTCATAATGGATGTAAGGTAATTATCATGGATAAAAATTATCGATCAAACCAACCAATATTAAATGTAGCTAATAATTTAATTTGCATGAATAATAATAGATATCAAAAGGACTTGTTTTCAGATATCATAGGTGAAAGTAAACCAGTATATTTTAATGCTGAAAACCAAGATGAAGAATCAAGATGGGTTGTATCAAGAATTTTAAAGTTAATTAATGATAATAACATATCACTAAATGAAGTATGTATTTTGTATCGGTCAAATTATTTATCTAGAAACATTGAACAAGAATTAATGATTAATAATTTACCATATATCATTCATGGGGGCATAAGATTTTATCAGCGAAAAGAAATTAAAGATGTCATTGCTTATCTTAAAACACTTTTTTTAATGGATGAGATTTCTATAAAAAGAATAATTAATGTTCCCAAAAGAGGTGTTTCTATGACAAGTATTGATGAAATATCTAAATTTGCCAAACAACATAATATCTCATTTGCACAAGCATTATTTTCTATAAATGACATTAATATTTCATCTATTGCCAAAAAAGGTGTTAAAGAATTTGTAGAAATGTTACAATCTATTAATCATTCTAATAGTTTATCAGAAATTTTAAGCAATGTTTTAGATGCTACTAAGTATATTGATTATCTAAAATCTATTAATGAGTTTGATCGTGTTAAAAATATTGATGAACTTAAAGCATCTATTATTGAGTATGAGCAAAAAAATCCTAATAATAGTTTTATTGATTATTTACAAGAAATATCAATTTTCTATGATGATCATGAGCAAAAAAACAAAAATTCAATTTCATTGATGAGCATTCATTCATCAAAAGGTTTAGAGTTTAAATATGTGTTTATTATTGGATTAAATGAAGGTGTATTTCCGTCTAGAAAAAGTATTGAGAATTTAGAAAATTTGCAAGAAGAACGAAGAATTGCATATGTAGCAATAACAAGAGCAAAAGAGCAATTGTTTTTATCTTCTTTTGGAGGTTTTGATTATATCAATAACCACTACAATAAGCCTAGTCGTTTTGTTGGAGAAATTGATTTATCTCTATTAACTACAGATTCATTAAAAATAAAATCATTAAATAAAGTTGACGATGGTTGATTTGATAGTACTAAAAAGAAAAATTATAAAGAAAATTATAATACAGGTGCAAAAGAAAATTTTAGAATTGGGGATAGAGTAATTCACACTGCATTTGGTGAAGGAATTATTCTAAAAGTTAATGGAGATATTTTAGACATCTCATTTAAACCGCCATTCAATAATAAAACAATTGTTGCAAATCATAAATCATTAAAAAGAAAGATTGCTATTAATTAATTTCTTTGCTATTTCAAAACATTTTTCAATTATTTCATCCATATCATAATATTTATATTCAGCTAATCTACCAAGTAAAATCAAATTGTTAATGTTTCTTGAGTCTTTTAAGTACTTTTTATATGTATTAATATTATTTTCATTATTGATTGGATAATATCTCTTATTAAATCTTGTATCATTAATATTAAATTGCCCTGGATACTCTAAAGAGATTATCGTTTCTCCGGTTGTTTTATTTGATGTTAGGAGTTTGTAGTCACAAATTCTTGTCATTGTTTTATGTTGAGGATAATTGACAATAGGTTTTTGTTGCTCACTATTTTTTAATTTTCGAAATTCGATGTATAAAGATCGATAATTTAATTGACCATACTTATAATCAAACAATTCATCAATACTACCAGTATAAATAACATAATCATATTTACAACCATTAACATATATTTCATTGTTTGTGAATTTAATGTCCATATTTGTTGAATTAAGTTGTACATTGATATTTGGATGATCAATCATATTTAACATCATTTGATGATATCCTTCATTTGGCAAACCACAATATTTATCATTAGGAAAATAATTTCATTCATAATTTAGATTAACTTTAACTCTATTGATAATATTTTTGTCTATATCTTTTATATCTATACCTCACATTTTGCAAGTATAATTAGCGAAAACATTGTCATAAAAATATTGGATAATTTTTTTATTTTGTTCATTATGTAATTTATTTAACAAATCGGCTATATTAACAGAGCTATTTAATAAATGTAATGAAGCTATTTCATCATAAAATGCCTGAAATTCAGATGGGAAAAGTTTTCTAATTGAATTGAGGTTAATTGGCATTTCAATTAGGTTATCATTGATTTTGACTAGTACCTGATTAATATACTTGTTGAAATGTGAAAATTTGTTTACAAATTCTCAAACAGCATCATTTGATGTGTGAAAAATATGTGGACCATATTGGTGAATAAAATAGGTTGATGTCTCATCTTGGAAATCATAACAATTACCACCAATAAAATTATTTTTTTCAATGATATGAATTTCATTTTTTTCACATAACATTCTTGATATACTACAACCAGCTATTCCAGCACCAATGACTAATATCTTCATAATTTTTTAACTTTATCTTTGATAATAATTTTGATTATAATCATTCACCTGAGCATTATTATCATATTCATCATAATAAGTATTAAATGATGAGTTATTATTATCTAAATAATCTTCATATAGATATGCTTGTTCTCAACGGTATATTTTAATTTTTTTAGGAAAGTATTCACCTGTTTGATAGTATTGTTCATTATAATAGTGTGATAAATTATTAGTTCATGAATTGTTTTCATTAACTTGTTGTTGATAGTGTTGAGAATTTTCATAATTGTAGTTATCATAATTAAGTGCTTCATTACCTTGATCATTGTATTCTGATTGTTGATCATATTGTTGCTGGTAAATATCATATTCATTCTGATTGTTATCATAATTTGAATAAACATTATCATCTTGATTTTGGTTATTTAACTCATTATCATTGCTAAAATTACTCATACTTAATATTTTAGCATAATAAAAAAAATATAGTAGGGTGTTGCTCTACTATATCTTTTTTTGATTTATTAATTTTTCAAAATAACTTATTTTCTTAAATTACCTAGAATGAATTCTTTAATAGCTTTATTAAAAGTGAATTTAGGAACTGTTTT
>CASEIK010000072.1 GCA_949288005.1 uncultured Mycoplasmataceae bacterium
TTAAAATTAGCAAATTTATAATTAACTTTACGCATATAATATCAATAGTTGCATGCATGTATAGTAATAGTAACTGTTTAGTTATAATTTTAGAAATTGGCAAATTAGCAATAAAAGCAATAATATAAAATAATTTGATAAAAAGTACATAGTTCAATAGTTATTTGAAAAAATAAAATGTATAATGAATGTATTGTTTTGCATATTGATTAAGGAGAAGATATGAAAGCTACAGATGCAATGCTGATACAACTTTTGCAAAGGGGTGATACTAAATTTATCATCCCACCATATCAACGTGATTATAAATGAAACTATGAAAATGTGATCAATCTATTAAACTCTCTTGATTTTTATAATGAACTAGATATTGATGTAAAACCATCAAACTATTATTTAGGAAATATTATTTTAAAAGAAAAAAATTCTAATGAATGAATTGTTGTAGACGGTCAACAAAGATTAACAACCATATCATTAATTATTAGATGCATATATTATTTATTAGACTCTTATGAGTCAAAAATTGATGGCGAAAATTTAGAAGATTTGAAAATCTTAAAAAGAGATTTGAGAAATGCCTTATATATTGATGATAATGGAAATGATGTTCATAAGTTTAAGATATTTTTCACTCAAAAAAATACATTGCTTGTAGATTCATTAAAGATAACAAATAATTTTTTAGATATGATTAAAAAACCAAAAAACTTATACCAAGAGAATTTAAAGATTATATACAATTGATTTATTGAAAAAATAAATGATAAGATGTTAGATGTTTCAACAAGGAAATTTAAATTTCTCAAAAATTGATATAACCAGGCATTAAACAAAATAGCTATAGCTAAAATTGAGTTAGATGCTAAAGATGATGAATGTGTTGTTTTTGAAACAATAAATACATCGGCAAAACCATTAGAAGAGCATGAATTAATTAAAAATTGATTATATATGAAAGCACAAAATAATATTAATTTAGAAGAAAGATTAGAGTGCGCTGAGTTTTTTACTGAAGTACTTGAAAGAGAATTTTCAACTAATAATGTAGTTGATGAGGATAAATTAAAAACTTTTCTTGCATTGTTTGCTGAATTTAAAGAACAAAAACCTTTTCAAACAAGTACAACAAAGAAACAATTTTATAATTCTATTTATGATTGATATAAAAAAAATTATAAAAATGTTTTTTCAAATAATGATAAGAATGAAATTATTAATTATCTAATGTTTTATAAGAATATATTTTCAGTTGACGGTGTTCAGGAAAATTTATTTAAATTTCACCATAATTCTACATACAATACATTTTATATAATTAATAAGAATAATTTTGATTATGAAAAAAATGAATTTATTGATAAAAGATTATACAATTCAACATTATTAAATTTGAATAGATATTATTTTATAAAATTATTTTCTAATATACCTTTTAAAGGTGCATCTACAGAAACATCTAGAATTTATGAACAATTAAAAAATAGAATCGAATCTTCATCAAGTAAATATAATTTTTGTGATTGGGAATTGTGAGAAAATACATTTCAAAATTTTGAAAATAATAAATTTTTATTACCAAAAGTCAATTTAATTAACAAAATATTACTCTACAAGACTCAAAAAATTGAAAAATTAAAACTTCTTTTTTGATCCATCGAAAAAACTAGAGATAAAACATTTGACACATGAGAATATTTTAATAACTCTTCTTTAGTGAGTGCTGAGCACATTTTTCCACAACAATGAGAAAATAATGAATGAGCAGATCTTGTTAAAAATGATATTCTTGTGTCAGAATTTTTACATTTTTCTGGTAATGTTATTATCCTTGAAAAAAAGAAAAATTCACAGGGTTCAAATGATACTCTTGAAAAAAAGATTGAAATATATAAAAAGTCACGTTTTTCAACTACAAGAGAAATTGTTAAATATATTGAATCTGGTTGAAATATAGAAGCATGAGAAAAAATTAATATGTATTTTCTTGAAAATATATTTAATATTTTAGAACTAAATAAAATGAATTAGCATTTTAATTATTATCTTAATTATGATTTTTAATGAAAATTAAAATCTTTTTTTTTAGGTAATGTATTAAGTTTTGGGGAAACTCTAAAATAAAAAGTAAAATTTTATTAAGGAGTTTTTATGTCAAAAAAAGAATTTGATGCTAATAAATATTTAGAATTAGCAAAATCATTAAAATTAGATTCTATGGATGATA
>CASEIK010000073.1 GCA_949288005.1 uncultured Mycoplasmataceae bacterium
ATAAAATTAATGTTTTGTTTAAGAGGGAAATCATATTTAATTAATTCTTTTCCATCAAGATTTTCATTATGAAGACAATAAGCACTTAGTTGATTATTATAATAGGTCTTGCAATAATAAATTGTCTCTTGCAAATCAATACAAGATGTATACAAAGTAATATCATATTTGTCACCTTTTTCTGATGCTACAACAATTGAACCACTAACCATAGCAACATTATCAAGAATATGAAAAAATTGCGATAGTAATTGTTCATTATCTAATTCAAGTTCTGGTGTTGTCGCTTTTAAGAAAGCAGTTCTAACAAACCGTGATGGAGGAGTTCAATCACCAGGTAGACCAACAGAGGCAAAACCTTGCCCGAAAGATTTAATAGTGTAGTCAGCTCAATTAAAGGAATCCTTTTGTTTTGATCTTAAGTTTTGATAAAAACTTAAATTTATTAATTGTCAATCAAAGGTAGGATTATTAGTTAATAATCCTATTTTGTTGTCATAAATCTTTAAACCATCAATACATGGTTCAATCACAATTGATTCATCATTTTTATCTCCAACGATAAAATGCAATGGAGCTAATGGTAAATTCGGTGATATAGGTTCATCAACAATTTCTATGTGATGTTTATTAAAATATTCTTTTACTTCTTTTGTGGTTGAAAAATTTGCAAGAATTCATGGTATTAATTCAAAAGGAGTAATTTGAATTACATCCTCATTAAAATTAGCTTTGGGATAATGAGCTGTTGATGGGAAGTTTAATCCAGCAACAGCTAAACCTTTTTCATTTGCAGCTTCAGCATATAATGGGTATTCGTATTTATCCTGATCTACAAAAATCATAGCCATACCAATGGTTGCATATTTTTGAACAAATTCTGAACCAAATTTACGTTTTCAAACATAGTTTCTTGGAGTTATTACAATTTTTTGACCAAAAAAGCTTTCGATATCCATATTTCTTCCAAAAAGATTCTTATTTTTATTTCTTAATAATAATGCAGTACACATATTCACTCCTTTATAATTATTATTATAATTATAAACTTTAATGTAAAATTATCATGTATATTTGAGGATAAGATGAAAAATTTAAAGAAAGAGGTAAGCTATTTTGATATTTTAGGTATTAGTGAAAACTCAACAAAAGAAGAAATCAAAAAAACCTACAAGGAATTAGCAAAACAATATCATCCAGATAAATTCAAAGATGCCAATGAAAAGAAAGTTGCAGAAAAACATTTTAATGTAATAAAAAAGGCATATGATGAAATAATCAAAGAATTTGAGACTAATGATAGTCAAATAATGATGGATCAAATTTATCAAAGCGTTGATTTTATTAAATTTTTCTCACAATTATCTAGTGAACAAATTAGTGAATCAAATCATAATAATAAACAGAAAAGCAATAAACGTGTTCAAGAAGCAATAAATTTCATGGAGTCAAAAATTAATGATTTCAACATAAATTGAGTTTTTGTTTACGAATGTATTAGAAAAGAAAAAATGTTTATTCTATGAGATGTAGATAATTTGGAATTAAACAATATTATGACTAATGAAGTTATTTTTAGAAATCACATTTTTGAAGGATCATTATATAAATGTTTTAGTAAAAATAGAAATTTATTTTTCAACCCCGATATTAATATAACTATTTTAATCAAACCAAATATAGCACAAAAAAAATTTGAACATAAAATTTCCTATTATCAATATAGTGTTTGTAATAATTGTGAAGGTGCTGGATGTAACCAATGTAATACTGGAATAAAACAAACAAAAGTTAATAAAACATTAAAATTTAGTTTAATAAATAATGGTGAAATTTACAAAATTAAAAATGGTGGTTTTAAATCAAATATTGTTACTGGTGATTTGGTTATTAAATTCAAATATTCTAATGCTATTGCTAATGATTTTGAAATTAAACAATTCAAGAAACAAAAAAGTATAAATATTGAACCAATACAAAAAACAATTACAGCAAGTAGCATCTATTTAAGACGTTTAATAAACAACATCATTTATTACAAAACTCATTCAATTTATATTTCAATTATTTTATTATTAATAGTAGTAATTATTTTATTGGCGGTTTTATTATAATGATTAAAAAAGTATCATTTAATGAAGAAGTAAAAAATGAGATTTGTAATCTTGAATTTGAAAAAAAATATTTATGATTTTTATTGATTTCTTTATTTATAAATCTAATTCAGATTAGAATTACTAATAATAAAATGTCATATGTTATTTCATCACAACAACCAAGAATTATTAAACTAATTAAAAGTTTATCTAAAGAATATGATCAAAACTTTAATGGTAGTGTTATTTTAGGTAATGAACATTTAGATGATAAAAAGAATATTTATCTTTCATTTGATAATATTAAGCTATTTGAGGAACATTTTAATATTAATGATTTTGATTACAATTTAATTAAAGATGAAACTGCTAAAAAATATTTCATTCTTGGTGCATATTTATCTCATGGTTCAATAAGCTTTTCTTACAAAAAATCATCATACCATTTTGAAATAAATTCACATAATATAAAATATCTTGAGAATATTTTAAAACTATTAGAATTTTTTAATATTAAATCAAAAATAATTCAAAGAGAAAAAACTAATGTCCTGTATCTTAAAAGAGCTGAATATATTTCAGATATATTAAAGCTATTCAATGTTGTTGATTCTCTTTATAAATTTGAAGATTATCGAATTAAGAAGGATTTTAGTAATTCACTACAAAGATTGAATAATCTAGAGGTTTCAAATATTAATAAAACTATTAATGCTAGTTTAAAACTAATTGAAAAAATCAAAATATTAAAAGAGAATGGAATATATGATTTATTAACTGAAAAAGAAAAAATATTTTGCGAAATCAGATTGAAAGAAGAGGGTGCTAGTTTGACAGATATTGCAAATATTTTCAATGAAAAATATGATATTCAAATTACTAGAACATCCCTTAATCATTATGTTAGAAAAATCAATAGTTTAGTTGAATCTATTAATGCTAAGCAAACTAAAACATAGACAAGAATGTTTTATTAATTTTAATTTATTTCTATGATATAATTTTTTTATAATTAAAAAATTTAATTATAAGAAAATGAAATATAAAATTTTAACAGATAACAAAATCGAAAAAAATGATGAATACAAAAAATCACTAATTGAAATATTAACAAAACAAAATTGAATATTATCTGATGATCATTTTGACTTTCTTTTTATCATTGGTGGAGATGGAAGTTTTTTATCCTTCATTAATAATTATTTAGATTATAAAATTAATGTTGTTTTTATTAATTCAGGTAAATTAGGTTTTTACAGTTATGTTGATAATCCAAATAAACTAAGGATTGATGAAATTTTAGATTCGAATAATTTTATCAATATTGATGTTTTAAACATTAGTCATAATGGTGTAGTTTATAAATGTATAAATGATTTTTCTTTCTATAGCAACTATACAACCTCGATTAATATAAGTATCAACAATACTTTATTAGAAAAAATTAATGGTAACGGGGTTTTGATTTGTACTCCATTAGGTTCTACAGCAAGAAATAAATCATTAAATGGACCAATTATTTTACCTAGTACAAATGTTATTTCCATTTGTGAAATTGAAGCGATCAACAATCGATATTATTCCTCGCTTAATTCTGCAATTGTTTTAAATAATACATACTCTATAAAACTAGAAACTACAAGTTATAACAAGTGATGGTTATTATTTGATGGAAAACAATATGAGTATGATGAGAATAATTCAACTATCAATGTTAATGTGTGTAAATCAAAATGTAATGTTCTTCTAAAGATTGGTGATTCTGATTGAATAAGAAAATTAAATTATGCATTTATCAAATAAGATTAGAGGGGAGAGTTAGATATGGCAGAAAAAAAAGTATTAGTTAAGGAAGTAGATAATAAAGAGATTGATAAAGACAAATTATCTTCTGAAATTTCAACCATTGTCGATGAAATGATTGATAACAAGAATGAAAATACATCAATTGATGAAAATTCACAAAATGAACAAAATAAAAGCACTAATAAACCAAAGCAAGAAATTGTTATTGATTCTAAAACAAAATTAAAAATAATCTTATTCACTATTTTAACATTAGGTGTTTTTTACATTTTGTTACAAAAAGAATTAAAGGCTAGAAAAAAACCACAAAAGCCAGCCACTAAAATTATTGAACAAACTGATAATAACAAAGCAATTGACACTAAATCTGTTAGTACTAAAGAATCATTTGATGATGTTAGAACTGAAACAAAAGATATAGAACCTAAAACAATAACAAAGGACAAAATTGTTAGTGAAAAACAAAATGAAATTACTTCTCTTGATTCCAATAATCAGGAAACTAAGATTATTAATAGTAAAGATGATTTAGATAAAAAAGAGGATATTAATGTAAAGGTTCCAGTAGTTATTCAGAATATAGAATTACAAGAAACAAATAGTGTTCAAGAACATAATACTGAACAAATAGAAAATAAATCTAATTCTGAGAATAAAACTATTGAGGATAACAATAAAAATATTAATAAGACTGATACAAAACTTTTAATAAAAGAAGATAAGCTAAACAAAGATGAGAATAAGGACGATAGTTCTACTAAACAACAAAAAGCAACTAAAAAAATTGCAACATCAACTAAGCATATAGATAAACCTAAACAAAAAGCATCAACAAAATCTAGTAATGCAAAACAAAATAAACAACAACATATTGAGACAAAAGATGTTGCTGAAGAACAAAAAATAATTCAAGAAGGTATTAATGATGTAGTTGAATCTATTATTCAAGAAGCAAAATCTTCTAAACATGTAGTTAATACAACAGAAACTAAATCAAGTGATGAAATGATATTCATTAAAGACTCTTCAAATTTACGACATTCAAGCAAAATACCAGTAGATATTAATCAACTAATCAAGAATTTTGGTGGTGTTGAAAATATTACTAATGTTGAAAATTCTTTATCTACAGTTCAGGTATTTGTGAAAGATAAAAATCTTGTAAATAAAGATGAAGTTAAAAAAACAATAAATGGAAAAGGAATATCTGTTGTTGGTCAGAAATATTCATTAGTTTGCGGTGATTTTGCAATAGCTTTAAAAGAAGCAATTAATGAAATAATATCTAAACATTAAATTTTTTCTAAATTATCCATATATTTTCTTAAAACATCAGGTACAACTATTGAACCATCATTTTGTTGATAATTTTCAACAACCGCAGTTCACAATCGATCAATTGCCAAACTAGAACCATTTAATGTATGAACTAATTTATTTTTTCCATCATCATCTTTAAATCTAATCTTTGCTCTTCTTGCTTGAAAATCAATACAATTAGAACATGAAGAAATTTCTTTATATGAATTATATGAAGGTAATCAAACCTCAATATCATAGGTTTTGTTTGAACTAAAACCAATATCACCAGTACATAACATAATTCTTCTATATGGCAAATTAAGTTTTTCAAGAATTGTTTCTGCTTGTCTAGTCATCTTTTCTAAAATTTGTTCTGAGTCATTAGGTGTTGAAAAACACACTAATTCACTTTTATGAAATTGATGTAATCTCACAACTCCTTTTGTATCTCTGCCAGCAGAACCAGCCTCACTTCTAAAACAAGATGTATTAGCTGTTAAAAAAATTGGTAATTTTGTTTTATCAATAATTGTGTTTCTGTATAAATTAACTAATTGCACTTCGGCTGTTGGAGATAAATAATAATTACAACCTTCTAATTTAAATAAATCATCTTTAAATTTTGGCAATTGACCAGAACCAATTAATGAATCTTCATTTAAAATTTCTTGAGGTAAAACCTCAATAAAACCAGCCTTAACATTTTCATCTAAAGTAAATTGTTGTAAAGCACGATAAAGTCTAGCGCCATTACCATAGTATGTTACAAATCTACTGCCTGTCAACTTTATGGCTTCATCAGCTAAAAAAAGTTTTTTGTTTTTTGCTAATTCCCAATGAGGTAATGGTTCAAAATCAAACAAAGTTGGTGTAGAGAATTTTTTAATTTCAACATTATCATTTTCATCTTCACCAACAATAACGTCATCAGCACAAATATTTGGGATAGTTAGTAAATGATTGGTTATTTCATTATTCAAAAAATTAATCTTTGCATCATATTCATCAATTTTATTTTTTAAATCTAAAACCTTATTTTTAACTATTTCAATTTCATTCTGAGATTTTTTTTCCTTCATTAATTGAGAAATTGAATTAGATAGAACATTTCGTTCATTATTTAGATTTTGATGAATAGTCATTAAAGATTTTAATTCATTGTCCTTATTAATTAATTCAGGTAATGAAGAAACATCATAATGTCTATCTTTTAATTTTTGAACTGTAGTATCAAAATGATTCTTTAATAAATTTATGTCAAACATATATATTATTATAATCTAATATTGCTATTCATTATTGTAATAATGAAAAAAATAAAATTTACAACCAAAATGTATTAAAATAATAATAATAGATAGGATATTAATGTTTTCACCTAGAAAAAATGATTTCACAAAACAATTTAATTATCACCAAATAACTACTGAAAGAAAAAAAGAACAAAAAAAATGAATGTATTTAGTCTTACTAGGTGCATTCTTATTTCAAATGTTTCCGTTTTGTATAGCAATGAATTTAAATAATGTTTTTGCTGGTTCTGATTGATATAAGTGAACAGATGGAAACACCACAATTATTGGTTTAACATTCACTATTGGTTCTCTTGCGGCTATTATTGGGCCACTTGTTGCAAAATTATTTAATAAAAAAATTAGTATGCGGTTTGTATATATACTAGGCATCTCAATTTCAATGTTTGGTTTTTCTATAATGGGATTAAATGCTTTTATACCGCACCAACAAAGAAGTCTAGGTGTTGTCACAGCGTTGTTGTGGGGTGGGATGTTTATTGCTCAATCAGGATTATTGATATTTTCATCATTAGGTGTTAATAATTTAATTACAAAATGGTGACCGCCTGAAAAAAAGGGGATTGCTCTAGGAATAGCATACACAGGTGGATCATTAGGTAATATTTGATTGCAACAATTGGTTGGTGTTTTATCTAAACACTTTGGTAATATTGTTGGAGATAATTATGTTCTAAATGGCACTCAATATGCAACTTATTTTATTCTTGCTGCACTTGGATTAATTGTGGGTATAATTGTTGCTTTATTTGCTTGTAAACGCCCATTGCCACCAACAGAGATTTTTAGCAACAAAACGAATAGTCCAACTAAAATTGTTGAAAAAAATGATTCTATTGAAAATGGTGTTTCTTTTTTAGTTACTAGAAAATACCCAATCTACTGAATACTTACATTTGGATTTTTAATTATGCAAATGGGCGGATTATTCTCAACAACAAATGCTACATTCATTAGAAACGCTACTTTATTAAACAATCCAACGGTTAATTACAATTCGTTGATGGCTAATGCAGGTACTATTTTTGGAATATCATGTTTAATTGGAAATACTGTTGGCGGGTGATTACATGACAAAATTGGACCAAATAAATCTGTAGCATTGGGTTGTGTATTACAATCAATTGGAATATTATCACTAATTTTGAGTCCAGGTAATGTTAATTTAGTTTATATATATTTCTTGATGACAGGACTATCTGTATATGTATTTACAACTACTATAGCATATATATCAGGAAGATTGTTTGGAATAAAACAATCTAATAATCAAACTGCAATCTTAGGTATTTTTGTAGCATTAGGATTTGCAATTTCAAATTCAGTTTCAGGTCCTTTAATGCAAGATACTAGTAAAATATATGAATTGTTTGGTTACAAAACAAGAGGTAATATGATACCATTATTTATCTTTGCTATTACTTCATGTCTACTTGGTGGATTATTAATTTCTATAAGTTCAACAATTATAATGAATAAGGGTATAAAAGGTATGATTGAATACAATGATACCAAATACTCAAGGGTGATCTTTATAAGAGAATGATTTAGAATTAAATTTAATAAATTAAGAATCATTGTAATTAGAAAAGATAATCGCCAACAAGTACAAAGCGAAAGATTGAATTTTAATAAGACTATATCTAGTATTAATGAATATGTCAAAGGTCTAGGTCTTAACAATAAACAAAAACAAGTGTTATATATAGTTGGTTTTAATCAACTAATAACTCTTTCTAGATTAATTAATCTATGTGACTTTAATCCAAATCATGTAATTAAATCATTGCAAACCAAAAAATTAATTACCACTGAACAACTATTAAATGATGTTTTAATTTCATTAGATAAAAAATTAAATAGGTTTGTGAATGGTATTGAATATTCAAAACAAATCAAAAAAGCCAACAACCATTTATCTAAAATGTTGATAAAACTAGAAACTAAGAATAAATCTAAATTAAATAACCTAAATAAAAAACTTGCACAAACTAATAACATTGCAATAGACAATGATAAACAGAATCTTCAAGTTCAGAAATCGACTAAAAAATTAAATAGGAGTAATAAAAGGTTTCAATCTAAAACATTCTCTAATGATTGAAAACAATACAAATGAGAATACAACAAATTACAAACTATTTATGAAATTAATGAAATTTCTAATAAATTAATTAATAAAAAAAATAATAAAATTAGCAATTTAAACAAGAAAATATTGAGAACTAACTATATTTTTAACCATAATAAAAAGCAAGAAATAATTGGTCATTATCTATTGCTTGATTATTATGATAACAAAGTAAATCATGTTAATGGTTTAATCAACAATGATATAGAAAGATATTATGAAAACAAAATAAATAAATTTAAAACAAAAAATTATCATAATAACCTAAAAATAGCTAGAATTGAAAATCGTCAAAAATCAATAGATTTAATTAAAATAAATTAACTTTGCTTGTTTGCACTTAATTCTAAAATTTGATCTCTTAGTTCTGCAGCCAATTCATATTCTTGATTTTTTGCTGCCTTTAACATCATATTTTTTAATTGCTTAATTGACAATTCTTTTCTTTTAGTTGTTTTGTTATTAGAATCATAACCTAAATTTATTTCTTCTGGTATTTCCTTAATAATTGTTTTAGGAATAATATTGTGTTCATGATTAAATTCGAGTTGTATTCTTCTTCTTCTATTAGTTTCATCAATAGCAATGCTCATATCCTTAGAAACACTATCAGCATACATAATAATTCTTCCATTTGCATTTCTAGCAGCTCTACCAATTATTTGAATCAAAGATTTTGAACTTCTAAAAAATCCAGGTTTATTTGCATCAAAAATACAAACCAAAGAAACTTCAGGAACATCAATACCCTCTCTTAATAAATTAATTCCAACAACTGCATCATAGCGATCTCTTCTTAAATCATTAATGATTTTAATTCTTTCTAATGTTTTAAGTTCATTATGTAAATAAGCTACTCTAATATTTCTTGCTTTTAATAATTCTGTTAATTCTTCAGCCATTCTAATTGTCATAACTGAAATAAATGTCTTTTCTTTTTTATTTTTTTGAATATTTAATTCATTAACCAAATCATCAATTTGACGAGTGGTTTTTCTTATTTCAATTGTTGGATCAACTAAACCCGTCGGTCTAACAATTTGTTCAATAATATGATTGTTAGAATCTTCAATTTCTCATTCGTTAGGTGTTGCTGAAATATAAATTGTTTTGTCTTGTTTATCATTAAATTCTTCAAAATTCAATGGACGATTATCAAGTGCTGATGGTAATCTAAATCCATATTCTACCAATGTTTCTTTTCTACTTCTATCAGTATTGTACATTCCTCTAATTTGAGGAATAGACATATGTGATTCATCAACAATTAATAATCAACCATCCTTGCTTTTATTAAAAAAATCAAAAAGTGTATATGGAGTTTGATTTTTTTCTCTTAATTCTAAATGTCTAGAATAATTTTCAATTCCATTACAAAAACCAAATTCTCTCATTGCTTCTAAATCATGCTTTGTTCTTTGTTCAATTCTTTGTGCTTCAATTAATTTATCATTTAATTTAAAATATTTGATTCTTTCAATCATTTCATTTTCAATTCTTCGAAAAGATTCTTCTTTGTTATCATTGTTTAGAATATATTCATCTGCTGGAGCTATTACAATGTAATTTAATTTTTCAATTAATTCATATGTTAAAGGATTTATTTTTGTAATTTTTTCAATTTCATCACCAAAGAAAGAAATTCTTATAATATAGTCTGAACTAAAACCGAATGCAATATCTAAAACATCTCCTTTATTTCTGAATGATCCAGGTTTTAAATCAATGTCATTATATTTGTAATTCAAGGAAACTAGGACATTTTTTATTTCTTTAATTCTTATATTTTGATTAGTTTTTAAAATTAGTTTATATTGATTAAAGTCTTCAGGTGAAGCACTAGCATATATAGCTGCTACTGAAGCAACAACGATAACATCATTATATTGTGACAAAGAGTTTAATGTTGATAACCTAAGCATTTCTATCTCATCATTTGATTGAGCATTCTTTTCAATGTATGTATCAGATGATGGTAAATATGCTTCAGGTTGATAGAAATCAAAATATGAAACAAAATATTCAACATGATTATTAGGAAAAAATGCTTTTAGTTCTTGATACAATTGACCAGCCAAAGTTTTATTGTGTGCTAAGACTAATGTTGGTTGGTTAACTGATTTAATGATATTAGCAACAGTAAAAGTTTTGCCAGTCCCAGTGGCACCTAATAAAACCTGTTTTTTAACCCCCTTATTAATATTCTCAATCAATTGCTTTATAGCTTTTGGTTGATCTCCCCTAGGTTCATATTTAGAAACCAATGAAAAATTAGACATAAATTATCTTCTTGTTGCTCTACTAAGATCACTTAAGTGTGTATCATCATCATAATCTAATTCATTAACTCTATTTACATAGCTATTAGATAAAATAGATGGTCTAGTTTTTTCAACAACTCTATCTGGAGCATTAGTGTTTCTTCCAGGAAATTGTTGATGTTGATTAACCATAGAATCTACACGTCTTAATGGAACACCATACTTGTTATATAGAACTTTTTGTGTAGGTTGTTGTTGGTAATTTTGTTGTTGAGATAAATTTGGTGACTCTGAACCATTCAACATTCTAGTAAATGCTTTTTCTTTTTCTAATAATTCTTGTTCTTTCATTAAAATTCTATTTCTTTCTTCTTCCAATTTTTGACGTTCTAACTCAATTATTTGGTCTTGTCTTTCTCTTTCTTGAGCTTGTCTTTGACGTTCTTGTTCAAGAAATTGATGTTGTTCTTGTTTTATTTTATTTCTGATTTCATTTTCCATTCGTTCTCTGGCTTCTTGTTCTTTAATCTTTGCTAATTGTTGTTGTTGTTCTTTATAGAAATTATCTTGCTCTTTGATAGCATTTAACAACATATCATGAATTTTTTTCAATTCAGTATTTTCGTTGTTAACAATATGTGAAATTTCTTTTTCTTGTTCAATTTCACGTTGCAATAATTTAGCATTTATTTCATCTAATTTATCTTTAAGGTTCTTAATTTCTTGATCTTTAGCATCATTTACAATGTTGTGAGCATTATTTAAAGCTTGTCTTTCTTTATCAATTAACTTCTTATTTAAGTCATCATCATTCATTTGCAAAGGTCTAGAATGACGAGGTTTATAATCATCATATTTAGTACTATCATCAGTTCTAAGGTAATTTGTTCGTGATGGTTCATATGAAGAACTAGTTGTATTAGAATTAGGTTTGTTGATTTGTTGATTATGAGTACCACCTATACCATCAATTTTAATAGGTTTTGCATCTACAACTTCAACATTATTATCTTTACCATTAGCTATGCCATCAAAATCAATATCAACTTGTTTTGGATTAATATCTTTATCAATAACATCCAAAACCTGACTCATAAAATCATCTGAGCTACTTATTTTAGTACTAGTAGATGATGGTGCTGTTTGCTTTGGAATTGGTGGTGGAACATTTGATTGTCTCTGATTACTTGCAGGAAAACTATTTAAACTATCATTTAAAATCTTATTTTCATGCTGTGAAGTATTACTCTTTGTGCCACTTAAAATTTCATCAACTACACTAATCACTTTTTCACTATTATTCCTATTACTCATTGTACTCTCCTTAATACCACTATTAATTTTATCATTTTCTAATTTATCTTTATTATCTTTGACTAAAGGTATAGATAATGGAATATCATCAATTGAATTATTTATAGTTGTTGGTTTAGTATCATTAGTTGGGTTGTTAATGATATTAGTATCATTAAGTTCATTGTCACCAAAAGCAAGAATTCTAAAAATTGTCTCATTAGCAATATTAATAATAATGTTATAAAATAATCTATCTGAATCCTCGATATAAATATTTAATGGAGATTTTTGTTCAAAACTTCTTAAACCAACATTATCTCTTAATTTTTGAATTTTATCTAAAAAAATTGTTCAATTAGTATCCATTGCTGAAATGATAATTTTTCTTCATTGTTCATTTGCCATTTCTTTAGATAAACTCTTGTATCTTTTATATATTATCCTTTTTAAAGTATCATCTAAATAATCGAATATCTCTGGAATTGTTTTTCTTACCATAGATTTCTTATCTAAATCTAATTTAATACCACACTTTTTTTCAATATCAGTTAATAAACTATCGAAATCTATCATGTCAATATTTTCTGAACTACGATTTACAGTTAATAAAACGTCAACAATTCTCGGTATCATTCTAAATACTATTTCAATAATATTGTCAGATATCAAAACAACATCTCTTTGTTTATAAAATAATTCTCGTTGTTCACTTAATACATAATCATAATCAATAAGATTTTTTCTAATATCAAAATTTGTATTTTCAATTTTCTTTTGTGTTTTATTTAATAATCTAGAGAAAAATTTTAAATCAATAACATCTTCACCTAATTTATATTGAGCTTTGTCAAAAATATCTGTTGCAAAACGCTTAAAAATCAAATCCTGAAGTGAAATGAAAAACCTTGATTCACCTGGATCACCTTGTCTTCCAGAACGACCCCTTAATTGATTGTCAATTCTTCTTGATTCATTTCTTTCTGTACCAAGTACATATAATCCACCAATTTCAGCAACACCAGGACCTAATTTGATATCAGTACCTCTACCTGCCATATTTGTTGCAATCGTAACAGAACCCATTTGACCAGCGGTTGCAATAATTTTCGCTTCCTCTGCGTGATTCTTTGCATTCAATACCTTATGAGGAATTCCGATTTTATCTAACATTTTATGCAATAATTCTGAGTCTTCCACTGAAACAGTACCAACAAGAATAGGTTGTCCAGTTGCATGTCTTTTTTTAATTTCAGCAGCAACATATTTTCATTTAAGTTGTTTAGTAGCAAAAATATAATCAGGGTAATCGATTCTTTTTTTAGGTTTATTAGTAGGAATATCTACAACGACCATGTTATAAATGTTCAGCAACTCATTTTTCTCAGTTAATGCTGTACCAGAAACACCTGATAATTTTTTATACAATCTAAAAAATGATTGATATGTAATTGTTGCAACAGTCAAATTTTCAGGTTCAATAAGAACTTTTTCTTTTGCTTGAATTGCTTGATGCAATCCAGCAGAATACATTCTTCCATCCATAATTCTTCCAGTAAAAGTATCAACTAATGCAATTTCTAAAACACCTTTTTTTGGATTTCTTCTAACAATATACTCCCTGCCTAATTCCATCATATAATTAGCCTTTAATGAATTCATAATTTTATGAACAATTACACTATTTTCAATATCATACAAATTATCAATTTTAAAATGTTGTTCAGCTTTTTTAATACCACGATCATTCAAATTAATTGCTTGTGTTTCAAGATCTATAACATAATCTGATGGTTCAAGTGATTTTACAAAGGTATCAACTTCTTCATATAAAGTTACATCATCTTGTGGTTCACCAGCAATAATTAATGGTGTTCTAGCCTCATCAATTAAAACTGAATCTGCTTCATCAACAATTGCAAAAAATAATTCTCTAATTAATTTGTCATTAATGTTGGTGACCATGTTGTCTCGTAAATAATCAAAACCTAATTCTGAGTTAGATACATAAGTAATGTCACAGTTATACATACTTTTCTTAACTTCATGATCCATTGATGAAGTTACAAACCCCACACTAATACCTAATTTTGATAATGCTTTTCTTGAAAATTCAGCATCTCTTTCAACTAGGTATTCATTAACTGTAACAATATGTACACCTCTTTTTGATAAAGCATTAACATATGAAACCAACAAAAGAACAAGTGTTTTTCCTTCTCCAGTAGCCATTTCTGAAAAATCACCAAAATGTACAACAATTGCTCCAATAATTTGAACTCTGAATGCCTTTAAACCATGAACTCTAAAAATCATTTCTCTTGCAATAGCCAAACCATCAACAAGATAGTTATTTAAAATATTTTCATCACCATTAATTTCATCCATTATACGATATGATAAATTCTTAAGTTCTGCATCAGACATGGATGCATACTTACTTTCTTTTTCTAAAACCAAATCAGCAATCTCGCAAGCATTGTTAAAAACTCTTTGCTTTGGAGAAACCTTCATTACATTTTTTTTAATTGTTTCTAAACGATTGCTTCTATCAATTTTTTTTAAATCAAACATCATAATAACTATTAGTCTAATTATAATAAAAAATAATATATATTATGAAATTATATTACTCATATTTTTTATCTGAAATAACCCTCACAATAGTTTCATACTTATATTTGTTAGTTTGATAGTGATCAATAAAAGAAAAATTAATTAATTCTTTGTTAGTTCAATTACTTTTTGTCATTTCATAAGCAATAGTATATGGCTTTAATATTTTATTCTCTGCTAAATATAAAAAATTTTTGCTAATGATGTTAAATATAAAATTCACATTTTTGCTATCAAATGATTTATAAAGCTTAATTTTCTTGATTAATTCATCTGGTTTATCTAACAACGAAATGCACTTCTTTGTAATTCAATTATACTTATACAAAATGGAGTTTAATTTATCCAATTCTACAGAAGATTCAACTATTTCAGTTTTTGTTAAATTGCTTATTCAATTTTTCAATAAATCATTATTTGCACTTAAATCAATAAAAGCATTATGAAAATTATTATTAACCTTTAGATTAGACAAATAATTTAAATGCTCAACGTATTCATCATTATTAATTAACCTAAGCTTAAAAATGGGAGTTTTATTTTGAATTAAATCATTGCCAACTGTTAATTTAAAGCATTTATATATCCCAAGAAATAAATATTTATTTTTATTTTTTTTGAATACATAAACACAACTGTGTTCATTGTTAGTAATAAATATTTTTTGATTAAGTGGTAAATCAAAAAAATGGTTTTTGAATGATTTAATAAACCTAAGACTAATTATATTGTTATCTTCTAGAGTCATGCTATCACAGCATACATAAATATTATTAAGGTAATCAGATACAATTCCACAACCAAACAATACATCAAAGGAGTTTGCTAATAATGATAATTGATATTCATTAACTAAGCTAATATAGGGAACCAAATTTATAATGGATAATTCAAAATTAACTTCTGGATTTTCATTAACAAAAATTTTAAGTATTGCAAATTGTTCATTCAATAAACAAAATTGAACAAATGCATCAATTAAAATCATATGACACTTGGCAATATTAATGTTTTCAAACAAGATTGATTCAACAATGTTATTTGCATTTAAAATGCTAACTAAATAATCTTTTAGTAATTGAATTGATTCTTTCTGTAATCTTTTTGTTATATTATCATATTCCAACAAAACATTATCATCTAGATTACTGTCATTTGCCAACACAATGCTAGGATATTGAAATTTATCAATATAGATTCAAGAATTGAACAATAATTTAAATTCACCTAAATAGTAATTATTATTTTCATTTTTTTTGAATAAATAAATATTGTTAAATTTTTTATTGATAATTTTGGCATTTATTTTATTTTCAAAAAAACCGTGATTTAATTTGATATTATAAATATCTTTATATTTGAAATGATCAACATTATCTAAACATATGTACATATTATCATCAATATCAAAATAAAAATTGTTTTTGCTACCATACCCCTTTACACCAAATAAATATAATTCCTCATTACTAAAACATTCTCCGCTTTGCTTTTGTGAAATTTTTGATGGAATAATATTATGAGTTGAAGCAAGATAATTTAAATAACTAGATATTGATGTACACATATCAACTCTTAAATCATCATATTTTTTCTGACTTAATAAAAGTAAAAAATAAATAAAATCATTAAATTGTTGAAAACGTTCTTTCACCTTAATTAGTTGAAAAATATCATCTTTATCAAAACCCTTAACTATGAGTTTTTTAACAATTTTATCAATAACCTTATTTTTTATCATTTTTAACAAATTTTCTACAATAATCTATTAATTTTCTGAAGTCATCAATGTTAACATAATTATCTGAAAAATAAACTTTCTTATGTAAGTCTTTTAAGAATTGATCATTATCAAAAACTGATTTCAAATTAATAAACATTAATAAATAAAAATCTCTAAAAGCAAATTTAATAATAAAGTCGATATCCTTTTTATCTTTTGATTCATCCTCATAAATTTTAAGCATATTTTCATAACCAGATATTAATGAATCACATAAAACAGCAAAGTCTCTTGTTTGGTTGAAATCATAAATTTGCCCATACAATTTTCTATAGTGTTCTTCTTTTTTAATAGCTTCTTCTTTTTGTTGTTGAGTTAAATTCTTTTCAACATTATTTAAAATCTTTTGTGCTAGATCTTGCTTTGGTGTTTCTTTTGTGGTATTTTTTTCAACTTTTTTTGCTTTTATTTTTTTATCCATAATTTACTCCTTTAAAATTTCATCAAAAGTTTTAAAATGATTTTTACATGCTTGCTTAAAACTATTTAAACCATAATTACTAATTATATGTTTAGAAATATATTTTATATTATCATTCGATGAACCAAGTGGAATATCGAGATTAAATTTGGAACATAATTTTTTGTGATTATCTAAAAATAATATTCTAGCAATGATAGATGCACAAGCAACAGCAACATATTGATTTTCAGCATGAGTTGTAAATATATCTACTTTAAAAGGTGTAATATTTATTTTTTCCAAATAATTATTATATTTTTGCTTATCAACATATTGATCCATAATCACAAAGTATGGGCGATCAACTTTCTTTGATAAATCTCATAAACATTGGTTGTGCAATAATGTTTTAATAGCGTGGGCATTTTGTAATTTGTCAAATAAGTTATTGTATTCAATAGCATCGATGTTATAAGCTACATAAACAACCTTATCTTTAATTTTTTGATAAAGTTCATACATTCTAGCGTCAGTTAGATTTTTAGAATCTTTTACTCCAATTGATTTTAATCATTTAACATTATCTTTTGCTACATAAACTGCACATGCACATATACCACCAAAGAAGTCACCAACACCAACCTCGTCACATCCAATTGTTGCTACATGATATTGATTTACAACTTTATTGTCTTTAAATATATCAATCTTATTAAAATCAGATGACACATATGATTTATCAAAAATCTTTTCATAAACTAAATCAGAATCCTTTCCTTGGATAACCAAAACATTAGTTTTATACAGAGTTATTGTGTTATTTGACATTCGATAAAAAAACTCAATATTAGGATTATTGTTATCAACAATATATTTTGCAAGTTTTAAAATTACTTTTTCTTTTTCATTGTTATTTAATGTTAATGATATGCTATTCATAATTTGTTTAAATATATTATATATTTAAAACTAATTTGTTTATAATTTATTTATGAAAGATAATTCGATCATTTCTATTTTTAATTCACTAAACAAATTGTATAAAATATTTTGCAAAAAAATTTTTCTAAATATATGCTATCTATCTTTTTCTCTCTTAATTGTTATTGCATTAATTTTTTTATTTATACTAATTAGTACAAATGGCAATAACACCACTTGGTGTATATGAGCTGGCTTGTCATTATTATTAGTTTTTCTAGTAACATTCTACATTTTTGAATTTATCAGAAGAAGGTGCAAGAATGAATTATCAACAAAATGTAATTTAAAGAATCTATATGAACAAGAATTAATAAGCAATAAGATGATTGATAATCAATTGAATAGTGTTGATTTAAAACAACACTTTCTTAAATTTCACAGTGATTCATTATTAATAAATTTTGCCAACTCAACTTTGTATACTATTAACAATTGTTATTCATTCTTTATTAACAAAACTAACTACACTGTGTCTACTTGTTTTATTAATAACTATGCTAAATCTATGAATAAACAGAATGACATGCAAATAATAATGTCAACTCAATCAAATATTAATGTTGATGATTTGTATGTAACTTATAAGCAAGAATCGGATAGTATACTAAATCTTAGAAAATTTAAAGATATTGATGAATATTCAATTTATAGTAATACTAATATCAAGGAAGAAACTATTAAGAAATTAACCCCATTTTTAAAAAACTCCAATGATAGTTATAAGTTAAACATTAGGATTAAAGATAAAACAATTTATTTTATCTTTATTTTAGAAAACAGATTGTTTATTGATGGTTGCAATTTAAAGTTATATAAAAATAACCTTGATACCATCAATGAACTATGAAAAAACAACCTAAAACTATTTGAAAAAATGTTGGAAATAATTAAAGATTATTAAAACGTTTAAATAAAATAATACCAGTAGCGACAGAGACATTTAATGATTGAATTTTATTTGTCATTGGAATCTTAAATAAATAATCACATTTATCAAGCGTTAATTTGCTAATACCTTTATCCTCATTCCCTAAAATAATAGCACATTTATTAGCAAAATCAATTTCATTTATATCAATTGATTTTTCACCTAGGGTTGACCCATATATTCAAAAATTATTATTTTGTAATTTTTCAATCGCATAATTTATATTGCTAACATTACATAGTTTTAAATAGTTAATTCCTCCTATGCTTGTTTTAATTACCACATCGTTTAAAGGTGCCTGATTATTGTTTTTATAAATAACAGCATCTACACTAAAAGCAGCAGCAGTTCTTAAAATAGCTCCAAAATTATAAGGACTTTCTATTTTATCAACAATTAAAATAGTATATTTATTTTCCATATTAGCTCAATTAATTAACTCATCTAATGAACAATTATTATTTTCTTGATTTATATAACCAATGATTTCTTGATGATTTACATTATTGAATTTTCTAAAAAAATTTTTGTCAACAATTTCATATTTAACTCTTAACGTATTTAAAAAATCATAATGTTTTTTAGTTGCCTTAATGTTTTTTATCTTATTGTTATTTATGGCATCTAAAATAGCTTTCTTACCAAAAATATAATGATTACTCATATTAAATAATTAATCCCTTTTCTATTAATGTAGATCTTAGTTTATCACTTTCTGAATAGTTACCTTCGTTACATAACTTAAAATAATGTTTCAACAATTCAATATTCTCATTGTTATGAATATTAGCAAATTCAATTCCTAAAATATTTAACATATTGATAATTTGATTATAACAATCACATAAATTTACATAATCTTTTGATCTTATTAATTGATTCATAATTTTTACATTTTTTTGAATAACAGTAATGCCATTTGAAATATTTAAATTATTGTCTAAACAACTAACAAATTCATCATCTATAATTTTCTTATTCAAATCAAAAAAATTATTAACTAATAATAATGATTTTGCATAATTTAAAATATTCATGATTTTTAAAATTTCATTCTTACAAATTAACATAATTTCTTGATTATAATTTAGTGGATTTTGATAATTTGTTTTATACATAAATCAACGAACAACATAATATTCGTATTCTTTTAAAATATCCTTCATTAAAATAAAATTATTCAGAGATTTAGACATTTTCTGATTATTTATATTAACATGACCTACATGCATTCAAATTTTTGCTAAATTACAATTAAACAAACCACAATGTTGAGCATTTTCATTTTCATGATGAGGGAATTTTAAATCAATTCCACCACCATGAATTGTTAAATTATTACCAAAGTGTTTATTAATTAAATATGAACATTCACTATGTCATCCGGGACGACCTTCAACTCAAGGACTTTTTCATTTGATTCCAATATTAGTATTTTTTCATAAAACAAAATCATAAGCATCTCTTTTTTCATCAGACATCTCCACTCTTTCACCAATAATTTGATCATCTAATTTTCTATTTGATAAATTACCATATGTTAAAATTTTAGTTGTGTCAAAATAAACATTTCCATTAACTACATAAGCAATATCTTTTCTAACCATTTGATCAATATATTCAATAATACCATCCATATTGGTAGATACTTTTTCAATCATCATTTCATCAATGTTTAATTGCTTTCTTATTTTGGCATACTCATTAGCATAAAAGTCTGACAATTCTAATTCATTAATATTTTGATTTATTGCTTCTTTAATAATTTTGTCATCAATATCAGTTAAATTGTGTAAATAATTAACTGTAAATCCTTGAAATTTTAGGAATCGATAAAGTACATCAAAAACAATCAATGGTCTAGCATTTCCAATGTGTATGTGATTATAAACTGTAGGACCACAATTATAAATATTAATTGGATTCTCATTAATTTCTTCTATTTTTTCAGAATATGAATTATACAATTTCATAAAAATAATTATATAGTTTCTTTTGTTATTTAGTTATATTTCTTACTCAATCAACTTTTCAATGAATAATTTCATAAACAAATAACTTAGGAATATCAGATAAAAAGAAAATAAAATATGCTAAAGGAAATGATAATGGTCTACTAGGTGAATTAAAGACTAATGCAATTAAGAACAATCATCCAATTTGAATTGCACTAAAAGTACATTCTACAATTGACACTATGTTAGTATGACCTCCAGATGAGATTACACGACTTCTTGTAATAAATCAAATAAATAATGGCATAAAAAAAGCCAATGGTCATAATGTATATTTAAGATTAGACATGAATGCTGCTACTGCATTATTTAATAAAGTTTGGTCAGTAATTTGTTTATTATTAATTAAACTCAATTTATATCCTTCAGCTAAAAAAGTCATTTGTTCTATTGCAAAACTTAATGCAAATAATAATAAGCCCATAATTGTTGCAATAATCAAATGAAAACCTTGCAATTGTTTTGCATTCTTTATAGATTCATCAAAATTATTATTTCCTAATTCTCGTCCTACATAAATGTTAACATTTGCATTCACAGACTCAAGTGTAGTTCAAAAAATATTAAAAAACATACCAGATATACCTAAAATATTTGCTGCAGATAAATAAAATTCTGGATTATCAATTGAACCTGTGGGATAACCTATATTTCAGACCACAAATCTTATTGTTATTAATACTGAACCAATAGAAAGTAAAATAAATGAAGAAAACCTTTTAAAAAATTGCTTTAGAATATGTGAAGATATAAAAAACATTCTTAATACATTTATTTTTAATTCATGATCTTTTAAAAAAATAAATATGATAACAAATGATAAAGATATAACATTAGCAACAATAGTAGAATATGCTAAAAAATCAATTCCAAAATGACAACCAAAAACAAAAATTGAATTTAAGGCAATATTTAAAACTAAAGATATTAACGAGCTAACAAATGAAGCAAATCCATGATGTTTTTCTCTTAATATCATTGATAAGGTAAACCATATAGCATTTAAAACTCAAGAAATTGTGATCAATCTTAAATAAATAATCGCATTGGATAATGCACTTTGAATGATGTGTTCATCAAAACCTGAAATTAAAAGAACCATTTCCTTTGGAGCAATAACACATGGTATTGCAAATAGAATAGCAATAGATGTTGAAAAAATTATTCTAAATGAAATTATCTCTTTTAAACTTTTAAAATCTTTTTTTCCAAGATATTGTGAGAAGATAGAAGCGCCTACAATTGTTGTTAGTGATATAATACCAATTTCTAATTCTGTTCAAGTGTTAGCATATGACAATGCTTGATTTCCACCCTCAATATTAGTTGACATAAAATTATCTACAAAAGCATTAAGAGCAAAAACCATAGCAGATAAAATTACAGGTATTGATGTAAAAATATATTTTTTTCACACTATTTTGTTGTCAGGAAAATATGATTTCAAAAAATTTAGCATAAACACCTTTATAAATTATAACTATTGATTATATGGTAATCAATTACCATTTTCATCAGCATAAAAATAATTGCCTTCATTATCTATACATCATCAAACACCAGTTGTTTGGTCTTGTCATGTGTTAGTGCTTTGGTCAGTTGCTTGTCCGACAAATGCACCTATATCTTGATTAACTCCATTTTGTGAGAACACATTAGCTTTTTTATTTTCAATATCCCTATTTGCATTAGTAACAATATCAACATAAGAAACATCTGATTTATCATTCATTTTTTCTTTTCGACGTTTCTTAATCAACTTAGCTTTTTTAGGGTAACATTCTTCATAAGTTGATTGAACTCAATTATTTTCAACAGATTTAAAATAGTGACCTAAACCATCATGATAGAAATAAATACCTTTTTCATTCTCAAAAGGTTCATTAGGAGCATGATCTTCAACTAAATTTAAATTTAGAATGGCATTATCGCCATAAATGTATGATTTTTCAACTGGCATTCATTCCTGAGTTGTTGCATTTTGCAAATAATAATTTCCTTCACCATCATGATATGCAAAAATACCTTCTTTAACTTCAAATGGAACATTAGCTTCATGTATTTCAGCTACATCAATTGAATCAATAATATCTGAAGCTTGAATTTTCATTTCATTTTTGGATAACTCAGAAATTAATTTTTGATCCTTTTTTAATTCTTGTAACTCTTTCTTTTGTTCTGCTTGCTTTTGTTTTAAAACATTCTTAGATTCTTTTAATTTAGCAATTATTTCACCTTCATCAACTAAATCTTTTATATGATGTTTTCTCTTAGCTCTAGCAATAATCAACTTTTGTTCAAGATCTTGAAGTTTAACAGCTCTCATTTGTTCAAATTCTTGATCAATATCATAAAATGGTTCTCATTCATTATTCTCATTACAAATAAAAAAATTTTCTTGACCATCATGATACAAGACTCTTCCGGGTACAAGTTCAAAAGGTTGGTTAGTTTTATAATATCTACTTGAAAATTCTTTTTTTGTTCATTGTTTAATTTGATCAATTATCACTAAACATTCATTTTCTTCAGCTCATAAATCTCTCAACTTATCTTTAGATTCTTGAATTTCAGTTTTAACTTTCTCATCTTCCAATAAATCTTTTTCAATTTCTTGATTAACATTTGAAATTTCTTCAAAAACTTTAGCCAAACGTTCTTGTTCAAGTTGTTTTTCTTTTTCAATTTGTTTCATTTTATCTTCTAATTCTTTAAGCAAAAGCTTTTCTTGTTCTTCTTCCCGCTTACGTTTTTGTTCAAGTTTTTTCATGATTTCTTTATTTTTTTCTTCAAGCTTCTTTAATCTAGCAGCTTCTTGTTCTTTTAGCTTACGCTTCTTAAATTCTTCTTTTGATAATAATTCTTTATTAATTCGTTCTTCTTTTCGCTTCCTATTAATTTCACGTTGTCTTTCATATTCTTCTTCCAATTGTTTTTGTTTAATGAAAGTTTTTGGATTATAATTTTTCATCATCTTCTTAAGATTTGTATTTAAGTCAGATAAACTGTAATCAAGATTAAAAGAATTGCCTGAAGCATACAAATACTCATCAGGATTTTTGGTTTTTATTTTCAAATCAATGATATGACGGGAATTAGGGCGTTTTGAGATGGTAGCACTTATTGAGTCAATATATTCCTTCTTTTTAACATTATTCAAAGAATCAATAAGTATCTCATTAAAAAGTGGATCACTATCGATATCTAATCACTTAACATCAATATTCATAATTCTATTTTATTATATAGGATAAAAAAAATATAACAAATATAATTAATATTCTAAGTTAAACTATTTATTTTTAATTTTTTTAGATGATTGTTTTTCATATTGGGAAATAATATCTAGTCTTTTTTTATGTCTTCCACCTTCAAATTTTGTGCCAATAAAAGCATCTAACATTTTTTTGATTTCACTATAGCTAAATTCACGAGCACCAAAACAAATTACATTAGCATCATTATGTTGCTTTGCAAGTTTTGCAACTTCAACATTATATAAATTAGCAGCTCTTGCGCCCTTTATTTTGTTGGCTGCTATACACATACCTATTCCTGTACCACAAATTAAAATACATTCACACTTTAACTTCATAGCTTGTTTAACTGCATAAAGTGCATATTCACTATAATTAACTGATTTAGATTCATCGTTTGTACCTAAATCAATTATTTGATACTCATTAGCGAAATATTGGATTAATTTTTCTTTTATTTTTATCCCAGTATGATCATTTGCAATAATAAATCTTCTAATTTCCATACAATAATTTTATCATTTAAAATGTTTTCGAGATGATTGTCGATTTTTTTTTGTATCTGGTAAAGAAATGTCCTTATTATAAAAGTTTTTTGAAAAGAATGGAATCTTTCTCATTGTTTTTCCTTTTGTTACTCTAATATCACCACTTCTTTTATCCTCGACTAAACATAATCATCGTGTGTTGCAACAATTTCAATTAAATTTTTTTGAAGGATTTGTTTTTTGTGATTTTTGTCTTTGCTTAAAAGGCAAAACAATATATTTATATATTCAAAGGTTAACATTTCTTACATTTGCTCCTTCTCTTAAAACTCTTCATTCATCTATATCAACAATTGTAGAACTTATACCAAGACAATCATCGTTTTTAGGTACAACATAAATACAATTATCACCTCATTCATTAAAAATAGCACAAGCATCGTTGTAGTTATCGATTGGATCACCACCACTAATATTAGCACTAGTACAAAAAATTTCTTTTGAAGCACTAAATGCATTGATTACTTTATTTAATACATCATTTCTTGGAAATCTATATGCTATACCATTCTTTACAACTGTAATAGGTCCTGGTCAAAATGATTTTAAGAATTGTCTATGTAGTTCTTTCATATCATGCATTCTTAATGATGAATTTACTAATCTTACAAATGGTTTATCCAACGGTCTCTTTTTCATATCATATAGCAATTGGACATTGCATGACACCAAACCTCAAACAGTATCAGTTTTCATAACTAATGCTTTACCATCTCTTAAATAACTAATTATTTTTCTAATATTATTTTCACTAACCTTAATCATCATCAACCTCTACAACCTATTAATTAAAATAACACGATCTTTATTATTTGAATCTATCAGAACTTTTGGTTCAACATTCAAAATACTTCTAGCCATATTAACAACAGCATCTGCAAGATCAAAACCAATTTCAATAGCAAGTAAATATTTAGGGTTTAGATGCTTATTTACTTCCTTAAAAAATAATTCATAATAATGCAAACCACGGTTTGGCGAAAAAATTGCATTATATGGTTCAAATTTCAAAACAGACTCATCTAATGGATAATCATAATCAACATATGGGGGATTAAATAAAATAACATCAAATTTTTCATTTATGTTAGAAAATAAATCAGATTGAATAACTCTAACATCTAACCGTTTGTCTTTAGCATTCTTAATAGTATTTCGCAATGCTTCATTATCGATATCAGCTAGGGTAACTTTTGACATAGGTAATTCTGATTTAACAGTTAATCCAATCACACCTGTACCACAACATAAATCTAATACTTTTAATGGAATTTCATTCTTCAATATCTCAAGAACAATATCAACTCATTGTTCAGTTTCATTTCTTGGAGTAAACACATGTGGGTCAACTGAAAAATTTCTACCATAGAAATAACATGTATTAGTAATGTATGGCAATGGCATCTTTTTATTTACATATTGATCCATAGCATCACTAACTTTGTCCATAATATCCTTAGGAACATCATCATTTATATAATTTGAGAATGATAATAAGTCTGTAATTTTAGGGTTAAATTTATATAAAAATTGAAAAATCGCATTTGTGTTTAAACCCTCTTTTTTTAATTTTTTTTCACATTCATTAACTAATTCTAAATAAGTCATATTTTTATTATATTAGATTAAAACTTAAAGTTTATCATTAATGTGGTTTGTTCATTGGTAATTAAGGCATTTATTATTTCATCTAAATCACCTTGCATAATAGTATCTAATTTATTTAATGTTAAACCTATTCTATGGTCAGTAACTCGATTTTGTGGATAATTATAGGTTCTTATTTTTTCAGACCTTTCTCCTGTACCAACCTGTTCTTTTCTATCACTTGCTTGTTTTGATCTAATCTTTTCCTCCTCATATTCTCAAATTTTTGCTCTTAGCATTTTCATTGCAATATCACGATTAGCATGTTGAGATTTACCTTCTTGGCAAGCTACAACAATTCCTGTAGGTAAATGTGTTAATCTAACTGCAGATTCTGTTCTGTTAACATGTTGTCCACCTGCTCCACTAGATCGATATGTATCTTCTCTAATATCTGCTTTATTTATTTTGACATCTATTTCATCAAGTTCAGGTAGTATAGCAACTGTTATTGTTGAAGTGTGAACTCGACCTTTTGATTCTGTTGCAGGAACTCTTTGAACTCTATGTACACCAGACTCATATTTCATTTTTGAATACACCTCTTCTCCACTAATTTGAAAAGAAATATAGTCGTATCCATGTGGTTGCACAGATATATCTAGTACTTTTATTTTTCAACCATGTGATTCAGCATATCTTTTATAAGTTTCAAATAAATCAGCAACAAAAATGGAAGATTCATCACCACCAGCAGCAGGTCTCATTTCAACAATAACATTTTTATCATTATTAGGATCTTTAGGTAATAACAAAACTTGCAATTCCTCTTCTCATTTTGGAATCAAATGTTTATTTGCCCCAATAATTTCCTTTGCTAGTTCTAGCAATTCAAGATCTTTTTCATTGTTAATAATTTTCTCAGCATCTATTAACTCATTAATCTTTTGTTTATAAATTACAAATTTTTCAATTAACTTTTCTGTTGATTTTAATTGTTTATTTATTTCCTTAATTCTATCAACCGAAATATTAGAATCTTCTAATTCCTTTTGTAATTCATTTGTTTTAGTAAAAACTTTTTCTAGTGCCTGAAATAATTTAACATTATATTCCATATAAAACCTAAATCACTACAAAGACTCTAGACCTTTATTCTCTTTAGCTTTTCTAGTTTTTTGAGTTTTTTGTGGTTTACTAGTCAAATTAGTCTTACCAGTTTCAAATTTAGAAGATAACTTTTCAGACTTTCCTCTTAATTGTTTATTTGAAACTTTTCCAATGTAAAAAGGATGACATTTAGAACAAACATCAATAGGATGTTTATCCTCTTTTAATGTTGTTTTAATCTCAAACTTGTTGCCACATGAAGCACATTCAAAAATAGTATTGCTTATTGTTGGATGTATATCTTTCATCAATGAATCCCCTCCTCTCTGTTATTATGATTTTGATTTATTCTCAATAATTTTTTTACTAATTAAATATTTTATCATGTCTGGTATTCATTTTACCAATTCTTTTTGATCTTGTGGTTCAATTACCTCAAAAGCTGTTCTTAATGTGTCAATTTCTTGTGCATATAAAATCTCAAATGGAATTTCATCATCAACAACAACTTTTCTTTTAACAACCATTACATTATTATGCTTTGATTGTTGAGATATTTTTTTCTTTTGAACTACTAAAGGACTATTAGATTTAACATTACTATCTTTAATGTTTGATGTTGATTCTATTATTTCTTTTTTTTTTGAGTAGTGCTAGTAGGTTTTCTAATTCAGCACAAATAACAAATGTGACTATTATCATCTAATAAAATTGATGTATAGCATTCATCTTTACATTTTGAACATTTATGTGGTTTTTCACTATAACCAGCTTTTCTTTTTCAATCTTTAAGTCTTTGTTCATAATTATATTTACTAGCATCAACTACTTTAACAACAATGTGTTTTTGATCAACACTAATACCATTAACTTTTTTTGGTTTAGAACTAGAATTTTTAGTCCCTTTCTTTGTCACAATTTTTGAATTGTTTTTTGTTGTTTCAAGTGATGAAAGCATCTTCCTTAATTCTTGAATTCTATCTTCTGACTTGATAATTTTATTATTTTCTTTTGATACAGCTTCTTGATATTTACTCTTTTCAACAAAAACAATTTTTTTGTCATTATTTGATGTTTTGTTTGTTTTTTTAGTACTCATTCTCACTACTCCAAAGCAATATTTACATATATTATTATATCAACATCAACAAAATTATTCCAAACTTTTCAACAAAAATTATTTTAAAAGTTCAATGTTCTTAAAGTCGTAATCAGCAATTTTAGCTAACTCTTCATACTCAGCATCAGAAAGGTTATTAAATCTAAATATTAGATTAAAGTCTGGAAAAATAGAAATCAATAAATTAATTAATTGAACATTTAATCATCTATCTCCTGCTCCACCTTGTGATTCAAAATTTTCTACACAAAAAATTTCTCTATCTTTGTTTTTAACTTTAATAGTATTTTTTGCTTTATCTTTTGACTTAATTAATCATCTAAATTTTAATATTGTATCTACTTTTTTAAGAACATAATCCTTTAAAGAAAGTTTTGCATTTTTCTTTCTAATTTTGAAGAACATAATTAATCACATAATTCCAATAACACCAAAAATAACTGCTAAAACTAACATTGGTGCACCGCCATTATTAACAAATATGTCTTTTATAACATTAGTAATGCCACTAATGTTCTTGATAGATTGAAAAATTGCAACACCAAATGTAGCAAATAGCAATGCAATGAATGTAATGAAGGAAAATACACAAAAAATATCTAATAATACCGGTCAAATACTTCTTCCATTTGCAATAGATGGATCATGTTTATAGTTTCCTGATCTAAAAAGGTATGTAATTATAAAATGTAAAGTTTTTGATTTATGTTTTAGATTGGTATCAATATATTCATTTAATAGTGTGTAATAACGATCACCTGAATAGAAATTACCAATACCTTCTGATTTTAATTCTTTTTTTGTAATTTTTATATTCTTGCTTTTAACAAATACTTCCATAATTAATATTATAATTCATATTAAAAATATTAATTATAATATTAAAAATTCTCTAATTTTTCTACAATATTATCAATTAATCATGATGGTGTTGAGGCAGCGGCAGTAATTGCACATTTCTTTTTTTGTGAAAAATCTATATTCTCTAAATCATCTAAATTCTGCACAATATATGAATCTTTAACCCTAATTTTAGCTAACTTGTACAATTCATTACAATTACTTGATCTTGCGTCACCTATAATAATACAAATATCAATATCACTACTCATATTTAAAACTGCTTCTTGCCTTAAATTTGTTGCATCACAAATATCATTTTCAACTTCAATATAAGGATATTTATTCCTTAATAATGTTATAGTTTTTTGAAAAAAAATTTTACCAAGAGTAGTTTGGTTGGTACAAAAAATTTTTTTATTTTCAATAGATAGTTTATTGATATCATCTTCAGATTCAATCAGTCTAATATTTTGATTGATATTTAAAATTGCAATAGTTTCAGGGTGGTTTTTCTTTCCAATAAAAAGAACATCATAACCTTCATTTATCTTATTGATAATGATTTCATGTGTTTTGTAAACAAATTTACATGTTAAATCATGAATTTCTAATTTTTTCTCTCTTGCCAATTCAATAACATCCTTTGGTGTTCCATGTGCTGATAAAATTAAAATAGCGTTGAAGTCATTGATAGATTTTACCAATTCATAGCGAGAAGTGTTTTTGTCATCAAGAATAATTACTCCTTTTTTTGATAATTCATTAATAACCTCATTATTATGAACTAATCAACCTAACATATAAATTTTTCTATCTGGATTATTGTTTATTATATTCATTGTTTTGTTATAAGCATTGATAACACCAAAACAAAAACCATAAGGAATTAATCTAACAATTTTCATTAATTTTTTGAAATCTCCTCAAGATTCTCTAATGATTCCAATGCATTTTTTAATTGCTCCTCATATGATTTTAATTTTTGTTTTTCTTCATCGACTTTTGATTTAGGAGCTTTAGTAATAAAATTATTGTTTGATAAAATATTTTTTGATCTATCAATTTCAAAATTCAAATTTTTAATAATTTTCTTAATTTTTTCAATTTCTACATCACAATTTTTCTCAAAAGGAATTTCAACTGTAAAATCACTTGTAACTTCAGTAATTTTTGACCCAACAATAGAAACATTTGTAACATCTACGACTTGTGCATTAACAATCAACAAGAATTCATTAAAAAATTGTTTATTCTTTTCGAATTGTCTAATATTATTTTTAGTTAAAATATTTATATCAAGTTTAATATTAGTAGCAATATTATTTTGTAATCTAATTCTTCTGATGGTATTAACAATTGAATTTAATGTTTCAACAACATTTTCCTTTGGTAGCTTAATTATTTTAGAAGATCATTTTTCCTTTAAAATTGATTGTTTTTTATTGAATAATATACCATATATTTCTTCGGTAATAAATGGACATTGAGGATGTAATAATATCAAAATATTTTTAAGTAAATATCTTGAGATTGAAACAACATCACAACAATGAATAGGGTTATTAATCAACACTTTTGATAATTCAATAAATGTATTGCAAAAATCATCCCATACAAAATCATATAAATATTTAGTTGCAATAACAAAATTATAGTTGTTCATATGCTTTGTAACTTCACCAAGCATATGGTTATATTTATTTAAAATTCATAAACAAATAGGGCTCATTTTATTTAATTTAACCTTTTTAATATCAATTGGTTGAGCTTTAATCATTGAAATATATCTTGCAGAATTTCATAATTTATTTAAAAAATTTCAACAATTCTTTATCTTAACATATGAAAAGTTTAAATCATCACCCATAGTAGATGAAGAAGTTAAAAACAATCTTAGTGTATCAGATCCATATTCCTCAATAATAGATATTGGTTCAATACCATTACCTAATGATTTAGACATCTTTCTACCTTTTTCATCTCTTATTAAACCATGTATATATACTTTATCAAATGGTTTTTTACCAGTGAAATAAGTTGATAACATCATCATTCTAGATACTCAAAAGAAAATAATGTCATATCCAGTTACTAAAACACTTGTTGGAAAATATTCATTAAATTTTTTTGATTGTTTATTTCAATCCAAACAAACCATTGGTCATAAACTAGAAGAAAATCATGTATCTAGTACATCTTTGTCTTGAACTCAATCAGTTAGTTTTGATGGTAATGATTTTTTTTCACCAACAAAAATTTCATTGGTTTTTTTATTATACCAAACAGGAATCTGGTGTCCTCATCATAATTGTCTACTTATACATCAATCATCAATGTTTTCAAGTCATGTCATTAATGTCTTATCAAAACGTTTTGGTAAAAACATTGTACTAAACTCAGAATTTTTTTTCTTTTGATTTTGAATAACCTTTGAAGCTAATGGTTTCATTTTAACAAATCATTGTAACGACAAATAAGGTTCAATAATTTCACCAGTTCTTTCACTTTTCCCAATTTGAGTTTCATAATTTTCATCAATTTTACTAAGATAACCATTTTGAGATAATTCTTCAATCAATTTTTTTCTACAAATCAAACGATCTAAACCAGCATACTTTCCACACTTGTCGTTCATTGTTCCATCAGGATTCATAATGTTTATTTTTTCTAAATTATGTTTTTGAGCTAATTCATAATCATTAAAATCATGTGCAGGAGTACATTTCATTGCTCCAGTACCGAAATCAATTTCAATATATTTGTCAGCAATAATTTTTAAATGTGAATTGTTAACTGGATTGTATACTGTCTTACCAATAAATTTTTGGTATCTTTTATCATTAGGATTAACAAAAATACAAACATCACCAAACATTGTTTCTGGTCTAGTAGTAGCGACTTCTATATAACTATTTTTATCCTCAGTACTAAAGTATTTAAAATAATAAAGGTTTGTTTTAATAGGTGAATAAATAACTTCAATATCACTAATTGCTGTTTGAAGCTTTATGTCTCAATTTACCAATTTTAAACCTCTATAAATTAAATTGTTATTGTATAAATCTATAAAAACTTTATTGACAGATTGATTTACATCTTTATCCATTGTAAATTTTTGACTAGAATAATCTAATGACAACCCTAATTTTTCTCATTGTTTTCTAATAAAATTTGCATTAGCATCCTTTCATATCATTAGATCCTTAATAAATTTTTCTCTACCAACATCTATTCTTGATGGAAGGTTATTTTGTCTTAAGTAATCTTCATATTTAGTTTGAGTAGCAATTCCAGCATGATCAAAACCTGGAATTCAATATGTTTTATAACCACATAATTTTTTATATCTAATGATTGTATCTTGAATAGAAACATCTCATGCATGTCCTAGATGTAATATCCCTGTAACATTTGGAGGAGGAAGAATTATACAAAATGGCTTACCTTTTCCTTGAGGTTTAAATAAGTTATTTTTTAACCAAAATGCATATTTGTTTTCTTCAACTTTTATATGATTATATTTTTTTTCCATAATACTATTTTCCCAATTTTGATAATAAATTATTTAGTTTCTTAATGTTTGTATTTTTTTGTGCACTTGTTAAAATTATTTTTTCTTCATCTACTTCTAACATTTTTAAAATTTTAGGAATATTGTTTTTATAATTACCACTTTGCTTATCGATTTTATTTAAAACTATAAAATGATCTAATTTCAAAGTATTAAAATATTTTGACATTTCAACATCAATAGGCATTATGACACCAGCATCACACACTTGGAAAATTGCTTTCAAATTCTTTGATTTATGTATATAAGATTCAACAATATACACTAATTCATCATGCTTTTGCTTTGAAACTTTGGCAAAACCATAACCAGGCAAATCAACCAATCTAAATCCACCACAATCAAAGTAATTAACAAGTTGTGTTCTACCGGGTGTTGATGAAACTTTTGCAATTTTACTATTGGCTAAAGCGTTTATTAATGATGATTTACCAACATTAGAACGACCAATAAAACAAATTTCATTTACATTATCATTAATAAAATCTTTCTCTGAAAATGCAGATTTAATAAAATTCATCGCTATTTTGATGATTTAATAACACGATTATAGATTTCATTAACTTGCTTTTCTGATGGATGTCTACCTACCTGACTATAAATCATTCTAATTGTATCCTTGCTAATTGGTGGGTTATCTTTTAATTGTTTCTTAAATAATTTGGTAGCAACAAAATAACCAATAGCAAGACCAATTAATAAAGATATAGGAATCCCCAAACCAAGAGATAATCCCAATGCTAATCCAATCATATATTCCTCCATTATTAAATAATTATATATTAATTATTTAATTCAAAAAAATGATTTTAGAGAATCAATAAAATTATTTGGATCTAATTTTCAACCTGATGAAAAACCTCAAATTATAACAACAAAGAATAAAACAATTAAAATAACTGTCAATACAATAATTGTTGTAGTGAATAAGGGTGAGTTTTTAGGAATAGTTGCATTAATTTCTTCAGCAATAGCTTTTTCTGATTTTAAACTGTCAAATGGATCTAAAACAATTGCAGGATCTGGCTGCAACACATTTGTATCATTCAAATTATAAGCAGCTTGTGTTGGAGTTGCTGGTTGAGTAGGTAACTGACTTGGTTGTTGAACAACAATATTATTTATTATAGGAGGCATTTCTATAGCTGGTTGAGAATTTAGAACAGGTGGTGGAGTATTATCTTTTTGTGCATGAACTTCCTCCTGAATATTTTTTAATGTTGGTTCCAATTTTCTCTCAACAAGTGGAGGTCTATCTTCAATAGGTTTTTTATTTTCAACTGGAACTTTATTAGGTTTCAACTCAAGTGTTGGTTCCAAAATAGTTGGTGCACTTCTAGTCATATTGCCTGAAGGTGTAAAAGGTGTTTTTTCAATATGTCTTGGTATATCGTTACCATTTCTATATGTGAAAACAGGAGCATTATGTCTAGTAAAATCCTTCGGTAAAACAACATCTAAATCTTCACGAATATATTGTCTACGATTTAAAGGAACACGTTCTGGTGCTTGAACTTCATTGCTAAATCCATCATTACTTATATCATGTTGTCTTAAACCTAATCGAGCAACAGATTTATTGTTCTTGTCTTTTTTTATTAAACCATCTTGAAAAACCAAAGAAACTAATTCTTGATTTGCTTTCTTTAATTCAGTAGCACTCTTTCTTTTTTCAGGATTTTTAATTCTTCTTAAAGCTAAAATTTCTTCACGTCTAGCTTTTAATAATTCATAATATTCTTTTAGGTTTTCTTTTTCTTCTTTAAGTTCTGAAATTTTTTTATACTCAGTTATTAAATTTTTGCCAACATTAACATCATTCACAATCGCACCTACTAGAAATAATAATCACCTTTATTTAAATTCAAAAAGTTCAATTAGAACTAATACCTATCATAACAATAACAATTAAAGCAATTAATAAAAGACCACAAACAATTGTTAGTGTATAAAACAATTTTCCAACTTCTTCACTAGCCTTAGTTTCACTATTTACACTACTAGCCTCATTTGATTTTGTAGATGAATCCTCATTTTTATCTGCCAAAGGAGAAACATATGTTCATGTTATTTCTTCTTCTTTCTTGTTAGAGGTTTTTGTATTACTAGCTTTCTTTGCATTAGAAGAAGTTGAGTTTTTCTTAGAAACATTAGATTTGTTATTAGTTGTCTTTGTTTTTACAACAGTTACTTGATTGTTTGGTTCAAAAACAAAAGAACTTTTTCTATCTTCTGCATCTTTTATCTTTTGTTCTTCTAATTTAATTTGTTTCAATATTTCTTGTTTAGTCATTGTTTTTTTATTAGTTGCCATAAACTATTCTCCTAAATTGTTGATTACTATTTAATTATAATATGAATGGTTATTTTTTAAAAATGTTTTAGACCATTTTATTAATATAAAAAATTTTTAGTTTAAACCCTCCTAACCATTCTTGAATATATGAAATCCTTTGTTGAATAAACATATTGAACAATTATTAAATGTGATAATGAACATACAAAAGATAATCACACTAATGTGTGTTGATATTGTCCAAAATTAATACCTTTATATATACCTGAAGATAAATTTGTTCCATTATGTATATCTAGAAAAACTTCATTTACACCTGGTACATAAAAGATAAATGATAGTAGAATTAATCCTAATAATAGTGAACCATCAAGATAAGGATTTGTAAGAATTTCCTTCTTAAACAAGATGAAGTGATTTGATCTACAATTAAACCCATGAATGAACCTTGAAAATGCCAATGTCATAAAAGCACAAGAAGATGCAATTTCAAATCTTACATTATTGATGTATTCCGTTTGATTTGTCACAATAGTAGAATCAATTGCAATATTGGACGTATAGAAAGCCACAAAGAAAGAACACAATACAACAATTGTCATTATCAATGATTCTCAAAATATATTAACTACAAATTTCTTATTAATAAAAAATTCATTAGCAAGTCTTGGTTTTTCAAAAATGACATTATTTTTATATTTTTCTAAACCTAATGAAATTGCTGGTCATGTGTCAGTTAAAATATTTAAAAACAATAATTGAATAGCACTGAAAGGTGCAACTGTTATTTTGATAGCAAATGAAAAAATTGTTAGCACTAAAGCAATTAAGATAGTAGCCAAATTTCCAGTAAGTAGAAACTTAATTGAACTTTTTATGTTATTATATATGCTTCTACCAAATTTAACTGCAGAAACTATTGTAGCAAAATTATCGTCTGTTAAAATAATGGATGCTGCATCTTTTGATACCTCTGTACCTGTAATACCCATTGCAACACCAATATCTGCTTGTTTTAATGCAGGAGCATCATTAACACCATCACCAGTCATAGATACTATCATATTATTTGCTTGTCATGCACGTACAATTTTTATTTTGTCTTGAGGTGAAACTCTTGCATAAACAGAATATTTTGCTATATTCTTTGTTAGCTCATTTTGAGAAATATTTGACAACTCTACTCCACTCATAGATCAATCATTATTGGAATATATACCTATTTCTTTAGATATTGCAACAGCAGTTGATTGATGATCACCAGTAATCATAACAACTTTAACACCAGCAACCTTACATTCCTTTATAGCCTCAATAACTTCTGGACGAGGTGGATCTATCATTGTAATCAAACCTACAAAAACAAAATTGCTTTCATCCTTAAATGTAAGAGTGTTATGGTTAACATCTTTCATAGCAAAACACAAAACCCGTTTTCCTTGGTTAGAAAATAAATTATTTGCTTCATTTATTTTTTTAATATCATTAACATTAATTTTTCTAATTTTTCCATTATCTAGAATAGACACACATTTATCCAAAATTTTATCAAAAGCACCTTTGGTTAACATTTTCTTATTTTTGTTATTAATCTTAACAAGGGTTGACATCATCATTCTTTCACTATCAAATGACAATTCTGAAATCCTAGGATTTTCTTTGCCAAGTTTATTAGAATCTAATTTTAGCTTTTGTAAATATTCAACTAAACAAACTTCTGTAGGATCTCCAATTACATTATCTCCATGAACTTTAGCATCAGATGATAACACACTATACTTAATTAAATTTAATTGATCATTATTCTTTAAATCAATTTCATCTTCATTGTAAACCTTTCCATTAATATAAAAACCTTTTACAGTCATTTTATTTTGAGTAATGGTACCTGTTTTGTCAGAACAAATAACTGATACAGAACCTAAGCCTTCAACTGATTTTAGATTCTTGACTATTGCATTCTTCTTAGCCATTTTTTTGGTTGATATTGATAATACAATTGTTACTATTGAACTTAATGCTTCAGGGATAACTGCAACAGCAAGTGCAATTGAAAAATTTAATGTTGAAGAGAAAACACCTAAAATTGAAGCAGTGGACTTGTCAGTAAATGCTATTTTTGAAATATTAAAAGCAAATAAAATAAAACAAATAACCAATACACTTCACATTAAAAACTTTGCTAGTTTATCTAAATTAACCTGCAAAGGAGTTTTTGTTTCTTTGGTATTCTGTAATAAAGTATTAATTTTTCCTATCTCAGTATTTTGACCAACACTAGTTACAATAGCCTTTGCTCGACCATATGTCACTAATGAGCCTGAGTGAACACAATTCAAACGATCAGCAAGTAATACATTTTTTTTGTCAATAATGTTATTATGTTTTAGTATGTTTTCTGACTCACCTGTTAATGAAGATTCATTTACCTTCAAAGAGGCACATTCAAAAATTCTTGCATCTGCAGGAACTAAATCACCAGCTTCTAAAATTATTATATCTCCAACAACAACATCAGATGAGTCAATAACACATGATACACCATTTCTAATCACTTTTGCTTTTGGTGAAGAGAGTGTTTTTAAACTATCAAGTGATTTTTGAGATTTCATTGTTTGTATAGTTCCCAATATTGCATTGATTAAGGTAACTCCAACAATCAATATAAAATTTTCTCAACCTTCTATTTTAGTTAGCTCCTTACCTCAAGAAATACCATCCACTGGGAATATAGAAACAATTAGAGAAATAATTGAAGATATTAATAGAACTATCATTAATACATCTTTGTATTGCTTTAAAAAAATTACTCATCATTTTGTTTTTTTATTAGTTAAAAGTTTATTTTCTCCATATACCTTTCTATTAGTATCAACTTGATTATCACTTAAACCTTTCTCGATACTAGTAGAAAACTTATTTTCTAGATACTCTTCATTACAAGAATAAAATTCCTTCTCATTAATCATATTACTCATTATGACAAAATTACCTCAAAATTAGCATATATATTTTTTGTAGGTTTTTCTCTTACTTTAACATTATATTTTTGTCAATTGATTGATTCATAAATTTTCATTCATTTTCTCTGTACACTTTCAGGATTAGATTGAACATATTTTATAGTTTCTTCCAAAGTAAAATCACCAATCATACAAGTTAAAATCTTATATCATTTGTCATTTGAATATTTAATCTTTTGAAATAAAGAATTGGTTCTAGGTGAAAACGAATAACCACATTCATTACATTTATAAATGCTATTTGTATTGTCAACACATTCTATATTGTTTGAATTACAATTTGAACAAACACTTGCTACAAAAGCATCACTATAAATATCTTGAAAAATCCTTTCAACTATAGATTGAATATTTAATATTTCCTTTGATGATTCCTGAATTTTCTTTATAGAACTAGACATATGCATATTATATTATATGTTAAAATCATCAGTCAAAAAAATAAAACTATTAATTACAATCTAAGAAGATTTATCTAAATAATTAGCTAAATCATAAACTGAAGAGAAAACCATTCCTTTATATTCGAAATAAGAATATGTAGTTTGAGAAACAAATTCATGTTTTATGTTATACTCAAGCATCAAATAATTTAATAAATTATCATACATAGAATTTCCACTTCTACCTAAATCATTTACATCAACAAAATATTTAGCACCATTTTTTGACTTATATAACAAGACATCAATTGGTCTCATTACACTAGTCGACTTAACTAAATTTGAAAAAGTATCATAGTGATAATTAATATTTCTATTTTGGTATATTTGTAATGATCTTAAGTTATTTTCATACAATTGATACATTTTTTCATACGAATCTTTTCTTGCCTTATTGATTGCAATTGAATAATTAGAAATTTCAAACTCATTATTTTCCATAGCATTTGCTGAATTATTAATCATATATCATTCATGAGTATTAAAATCTACATTAGTTAATCGTTTTTGTTCCTCAGTTATAACTGTATTGGATTGAGCATCATAACTATCACCAGGCATAATTGTCATTATTCTCTTTTTATCTAATAGAGACTCATTATCAACAATTGGTTTTGCAGAAACAAGAGTTGGTCTAATTTTAAAAATAATATTATTAGTAGCTTCCTCAATAGCAGTATCTGAATTAATAGAAGATCATTCACCACCAAAACCATCATTATAGGTTTTATAATTATTAGTAACGTATTTAGACTCTTTATTGTTTTCAATGTCATTTATAACATATCGAGACAACAATTCTCTGCTTTTAAATAGTCCTAATTTTTCATCAATTTCATTATTACTATTGATAACCTCGTCAGGTAAATTACTAAAACCATATAATGTATTTATTGAACTTTCATCAAATAATAAGTCAGTGATATATTGATTTAATATCTCTTTTTTAGATTCTTCGCTAGTGTCATAAAGTTTACCATTATAATAATATGAATCTCTAACATATGAATTGTTAATTCTTATTGGTGTATTTAGTATCATCTCACTTGCAGTTCTTACATCAATTGGTTGACTACCATCAGTAGTTGGTAATATATTGAATGGATTTTTTATTAATCCACCACTTCATTGTCATTCATAGTTATCGGCTTTAAATTCATAAGCACATGGTCTTGGTATTTCTGCATTAATAATCTGTATAACCATTTGTGCAGCAATTGCAATAATACCAGCAGTATCAATGTAACTAAGTATAAATGAAAATTTTTCAAACGTTTTTCACACTTTTGAAAACTTACCTTTTTTAATTTTATTATTTAATTCATCTGGATTATCTGGAGAGTTAGGAACATCAATAGGTGGTATATTGCCAGTGCCCCCTAAATTTTCAATAGAACCAGTAGAATTAGTAATTCTTGATAATGAAGAAGAATATCTATTAAGATTTTCAACATGATTAAAATTTTGATTTGGATTTGAATCAATTACACTAGAAAGATTGTTTCTTGTATTATATTCTCCTTCTTCTACTTTGTCTAAAACAAATTTATTAAGATTTTCTCTTGATTCATTGAGAGTATTATCAGAAGCTTCTGACAAATCTTGTGAATTAATATTATGAAGAGTTTCAGGAGATAATGAGATTATAGATGTATTAACAACTTCATTAATAGAAGCCCTATTAATATTGCCAAAAGCAATTGAATCTGGTTCAACCACTTTTCCTACATTCAACGTAGAAATATTTTGTGTAATTTGTTCTCCGATAGCATATCCATTAGATTTTTTTAAACTATTGTTTGCTGAAGCATTATCACTTGATAGACTATCATCATTACCATCAACACTTCCAGATGTATTATCATTATCATCGTCATCTGTATTAGGTTCAGAATCACCATCACCACTACTAGAACCAGATTCTGAATCATCACCTAAATTATCATTAGTTGTTGTTTTTGCTCCAAATGAAGTAACATGTCCTGAATTATCATTTAATATATTTTCAACACTTGCAACATATGAATCTCTAATGTCTTTTTCTACAGAACTTATTGGATTACTAATATGTGAATCAGAATCACTATTGTCAAGTTCTATCATAGTTTCATCTATTTTAGAATCTAATTCTTCTAACATTACATTTCCATTAGAACTTTCAATTTCTTTATCTATATTAGAAATTTTTTCTTCAATATTTGAATCTCCAATTCTTTTCTCTACAGCTTCTTCAATTGAAGATGTCATCAATTTATTAAACTTTTTAGCAAGTTCTGCATCAGTATCTTCAAAATTTTTCGATATTCCATGTTTAGAAGCATATTTTAATGCTTCGTCATAAAAAAGAGAAGTTATTTCTTTACGGTTTTTAAATATCTTTCATGATTTTCCGCTTTTGTAAAAGCAATCATTGAAAACTTCATAAAAATCATCTCCATAGCATTGTTTTATTCAATCACCATATTTTTCAACCAAAGATACAGATGCTTTATGATTATAAGAATCTTCTGAAAGAAAAATTGATGAAAAAGATACAAAATGTTCACGAAATAATACAATATTAGAATCTGCAAAATCAGTTAGAATTGTTTTCGGTTTTTTCTTTGATGTTTCCTTGTGTTTCTCTCACTTTTTAGACACATCATCATCTTTTGTTTTACTTAAACATTCCAAATCTTTATCAGTAACAACTCTATCAAAATTTGGATTGTCCTCATCAACAAAACTAAATGTTACTCCTTTTTTCTTACTCCCAGAAATTGAATTGCTTTTGATTATACTATGTACTTCTTTGTTCTTAATGGTAGAACTATTAACACCTTCAAATTTATAATTCTTACTTGCTTCATAATCATAAACTTTTCTTTCTATTTCTAATTCATCTATAGAATCAGAAAGTTCATTTCTTCTAGTATTACATAAATCTCTAAAACTTTCCTTATTATAATAATCTTCTGTATCTGGTCGAAAATCTCGATATTCTATAGTATCATTTTTAACAGCTTCCATAATATCCATTTTTGAATCATTTTGAATTACTGAAATTTTAAATTCACTAGATATATCAAAACGTTCCTTAAGATCTTTTCTAATTCCATAATACATTTCCATCATTCAATCATTTGAATCATAAATTTCTGAATTTTCCATGAATTTATATCAATATCAACTCCTATCCTCATAGGTTTTAACTCCTATAAAATCAGGACCAAAATCCCTTTTTATATCATGCTCTATACTATATAATACTGATCCATTATGAAATGAATCATCACAAAGAGTATGTTTTTCCGTTAAGTACTTATATGCTAGTTGAACAAATTGTAAACCTTTCTCATTTTGTGTCTTAGGAAACAATAGTGAGTTAGAAATATGTTGTTTGCCAGTAATAGGATCTACATATGAATTCAACTCACTTATGAAGGTAGCATACCCCCAATCTTTATCATACATAGGAATTAACAAATTGTAGGTTTGATCAGTTGGCAACCATTCAAATAACCCATCATTTGTTCTATATCAAAAAGTTAATTTAGAATCAAGTCAATCAAATCAAGCACCAAATCTACTAATATCATCATTAGTAATAATTCTTCCATCATTAGTAGTAAATTTAAAATTATTTAATTCCTTGAAATTATTATATTCAACAAGAAAACCATCATGTTCATCATAAAATTTATCTCCACTTTCTAGTACTTTATCCTCATTGACATAATCTTTATATGATAATATCTCATCATCAGAATTTGAAGAAATTTCTGAATCATTTGAATCTTCATTTTCATCATTCTCAGTCATTTCTTGTTCTTCATCTTCTAAATCAGTCTCTGTCATTTCTGAATATTTAGAAACTTGGTCATTAGCATGACTACTATTAAAAGTTTTTGTAATTTTTGTTTGTTTCTTGCTATCTATTTCTTTAGAAATATCTACATTTTCAATCAAAGGATATGACAAATCAGGAGTAGAAAATTTACCTATTTTTTTTGGATTAATATTATTTTCATTGAAGGTACCACTTATATTTTCATAATCAGAAATGTCAGGAACATTTATATATCCTCATTTTTTAATATATTGGTTAGTCTCTTTAAAGGTGAAACTATTAATATTATCGTCAAATTTTACATATGGATTAAAATACAAATAAACATCTTTAAATTCATATGGTTTAATATTTAATTCATCACATTTGTCAACATCAATATATTTATCTAATGAATAGTCCAAAATATTAACTTGATCTTCCAAAATCAATTTTACTGGTATCACATAATGATAGATATCTATATTAATATCAACTATTTCGTTATTAACTACATTGATTTCAGGTATAACATATGCTTCTTTTGTTTTATCAACTTTAGGTAAATAACTAGTAGAATAACTAGTTATTGCACTTTTTTGTTCAAAAGGTGTTTTTTGAATATCCAATTCTAAATCATATACTATACTATTTGAATCAATATCATAATCTGTAACGCTTGTTCCAGAAAAAGCAATAATTTGACCTTCTTTTAGCGGAACACCTATGCTTGATAACTTATCTCTTAAATAATCAATGTTATTATTTATGATTGAACAATATTGTGAAATATTTCTAATAACCATATCAGTACATTCATCATCTAATTTAAAATTACCCTCTTTCTGAAAAGGATAGATGTTGACTAAACTAGCAATTTTTTGTTGAATAGCTTGAAAACCCCTATATAAGTGGGATAACTGCAAAATAAGTTTTGCATTAGTTTTTTTAATTTCAACTATCAAATCAGTAGCCTTAGATTTATATTCATTACTAACTATAATAAAATCGTCTTCTTTATCCATCACAAATAATGTATCTTTTTGTGCCAAATCACCAAACATTCTCATAATAGTAATAGCTAAAAATTCATCAAATGTTTGGTAAATACCATCATTCACAGAATTAAAATTAATACCTTTTAAATCTCCAAAATTATAATCATTCATTCTTTGATAAACATTATTTAAGTAATTAGCTCTAGCATCTGATAAAGAATCATCTTCTTCATCTACCGTAAGATCTGGAGCATAATCTATCATATAATTGGCAATATTAGCATTTTCCTCACTCTGTATCTCTTCATAAAAAGATGATATTGCATTATTCCAAGCAATTAATGAATCAGGTTTCAATGGATCAATAGTTGATAAGATGTCTCAAGGAGTTCACACTTCATTATATTTTTCTTTAATGTAAAAAGCATATTTTTTAAACATGTTATCATTTGGTACATACTCTCATGTATCCAATGAATTTAATAATTCTTGAGCATGTAGTTCAATATTATCTAAAATATTATCCCTGGCTTTAGTATCTTTTTGAAAATTTACAATCATACTAAATGCTGCATATGCCTCATTTGAAACACTAGCTAGATCAAGTACTTCTTGGTTACTAAGTATGTCATAAGAAACATTAACAGTGTGGTAAAAAGATTTTTTTACATTATTTAATATTTCACCTACAGGAACATAATCTGGAATATCTCTATAATATAACTTTATTGAATTAGTAATCGATTGATTAATAGTATTTTCATGAATACCAATAGATGATTTTATATTCCTAGAAGTTTTAATATACTCTGACATTGACACAATTAAAGAAGAATAAACTGAATTCAAGTGTACAAAATATTTGTTTATATCAAATTCAATTACTTTTGAATCAATACCGAATAATTTATCTAAATCTAATATACCAAAAGCTTTATATTGATTAAGTGGTTTTAAACTATCTGCACCTAATGTAAATAAAATTATATATTCATATATTTCTGTAACTTTACGGAAATAAAGTCTTGTTAAATCAATAAGTTCAGTAGGAGCACCGGCACTAATTAATTTATCCATCATATATGCAAACAACATTGGTATTTTTAATAAATGATTAAAATTCTTCATGGAAGCATAATTATTAGCAACCTTCAATGCATTCTCATAAATATAATAATAACTTCTAAAATTTGTATAAAAATAATCATTATAATTCTTAGAAAGTGTACCTAAAGAAGAAACTTCTAATGTTGTAGAGGGATTTTTATCATATTCAACAATTTCTTTGGTTTCAACTTCTTCTTTTTCAAAATTGTATGCTAAATATTTGTTATTAACTAGTGATGGAACAGTAAATGTTTTTAAATTCAACAATTTAGCTCTATTTTTACCATTAGTATCACCTTTTGCTTGAAATAAATAGGTAGAAGAATAATTAACTCTTCCATTTTGATCTGTTGTTTGAGATCCCTTATCAATAAATAAATCAAAAAAACCATTAATTATTACATTAAAGTTACCTTCCTGTTCATTAGTATATGCAGGAGCGTAATGATTAAGCAATCTAGTTCACTTTGTTGCAGAATTCATTCCAGTTCCAATATCTATATAACCAGTATAAAAATCAGAGCCACTTAATGCATATTTATCACCCTGATTCAAACCGATGATATAATTCATTTTTCCTTCATTTGCTTTAACTTTTATATATGGAATATCTTCAAAGGTTATCGATTCTTGCAAAAGATCTTTATTGTTAGCTGATACATATTTATATCCATTATTTGTTTTAACTTTAATAATTCGTTGACAATTCTCTTCTATAAAAGCTGATGCTTGAGACTTTCAATCACTCTTTGAATTAAGACTAATAACATTCGAATACTCACCATTAGGAGCTTTAATTCTTAAAGAAGAAACATTTTTGTTACTCTGATCAACAAAATAATGATTGATTAAATAATTTCTTAAATCTAACTTATTAGAAAAGAAAATGTTATTAAAATAAAAAACTTCAGCACCAGAATCAATGTATGAATCTAGAGCATCTTCAGCACTCAAATATGCAGAATTATTATTACCTTTATAAATGTTAACAAGGCTTCCAGGTTCAATTTGAGTATCGTTAAATCATTTTGGTGATAATTCACCCATTGAGGGATTTAACAAATTTTTTTCAATGTCTGCTGAAGTTGAATAAATTGTTTTAATTTCACTATTTTTAATAGCTTCATCTACTAATTGGTTAACTTGGCCTTGGCCTAAATAAACTTTTTTACCATTTTCTTCCAAGAAATAATTATCCTGAATGTTATTAATGTTTTTAACACCATATTTAACTTGTAAATATTTATATGCAGCCTGCATATTTTGAAATTTTTTTCCATCAATAGAAATTCCATAATTATTATTTTTAAGTTCACATACAGAGAAAATTGGTAAGGCCATTAGACTTAAACCAATCATTGACACAATAATAGATTTTCACTTTTTCATAATATAACCCTCTTACTTAAATCTTTAACTTATAATTAGAGTTAATCTCTAAAATATAATATATAATATTAAATATTATATAATAAAAATTAATTTTTGTGTATCTTTTTAATTTTAAAAAATAATTTATGGTAGCTAATATTATATAATTTATGTAAGGAGGATGTATATGAATACAATAAAAAATATTGAAGAATTTACTAAACTATGTGAAGAAAATGATTATATAATTGCTGATTTTTATGCTGATTGATGTGGACCATGCAAAATGTTGGGACCTGTTTTTGAAGAAGTTGCTAATAGCATTGATTATGCGAAACTAGTGAAAATCAATGTTGATGAAAACCAAGAATTATCAACAAAATATCAAGTTTCTAGCATTCCAACAATTGTTTTCATCAAGAAAAATGCTATAGTTCACACAAATTTAGGTTTTATTTCTAAAGATAATTTAGTTCAGCTTATTGAAAAATATAAATAATAACTTTAAAAACTTTATATCTCATTAATAGTGAGTTTACAAGAACTCACTTTTTTATTTCAACATAAATTCACTATATCTTGGAAAGAATAAAACAATTATTATGGAAAATTTATTTTAAAATATCATGCAGTTCTAATGAATTAACCATTTAAATCACAAATAACAATAAAAAACATCTTAAGTATTGAGATTTCATATTTAAACTAAAAAAATATAAACAATATAAAATTTAAAAAACTAATTATGTGTAACATATCTAAAAGAACAAAAATCATAAAAAAATTTAATGATGAACTAAACTTTTGTAGTGATGACACAATCTAAATTAGAAAATTCAATATACATTTACAATACATACTTGCTATATGATTTCATTTTGAACTATTAAATTATTACATAATTATGTTAAAATTATATGTCTAAAGATTATTAATATAAACATGATAATAACTACTGCTAAAAAATAGCGAAAATGACCCATAAATTAAAAATTCAAAAATAAGATGAAATTTAATTTATTCTCCATTATTTTTAATTCTATAAAATTATAAATTTTTTTCAATAAAATAAGCAAAAATAAGAAATTTATAGATTAAAATTAGTAGAATTA
>CASEIK010000074.1 GCA_949288005.1 uncultured Mycoplasmataceae bacterium
AAACAGGTCCCTAAAAATATAAAGACCTAAATCTTTTATAAAACTATCACTAGATTTTAATACCGGATACTAAAGTCAGGTTATATACCTTGACAGATGTAGTTTCAAGACTACACTTTTTGAGCTTGAGTAAATATTAAAAACCAGGAAAAATATATTTCCATACAATTCCTGGTTAAATATTGTCATCTTAACTTAATAACATTGGTGCTAACACATTCTTCGAAAATATAATTATTTATAAAGGTTATTCGAACTCCATGAATTCATATAAATTTATTAATCTTTTTAAATTAAGATATAAGTTCTATTTCTCTAAGTTCACAAATTCGTTATAAAACTTAAATTACAAAATACAGTAGGGTCATTTTTAGATCAATACTTATTTAAAAATTCTAATTCCTAAATTACATCTAAGTAATCTCTTTTTACATTGTCTGTGTATGTTTTATTGAATATAAAAGTTATTTTTATACATATACATTAAACTCTCTCATTCAAAATTAATATGATTTCATTTTTGATTAACAAAAAATCCATTACATATAAAAAAGGTATCCATTCAAGGATACCCAGATATAGCACTGCATTTTATAACGCATAATCTCTTACAGCTTGAACAACACTATTTGAATTCCACCCAACCATAACATTAGCATTCTCACTAACTTTACTTGGGATTCTTTCTTGCCCTCTAGGTTTCACACCGATAATAGGCTTTTCTAACTCAATTGCTACATCAATTTCATAATCAATCCATTCACTATATGAAACATACATTCCTGAGAGAATAATAATACAACTACACTTTTCTATTCTAGTTCTTAGCTTATTCTTAAGTTCCTTCTTACTATTCACATCAAGTGGATTTGAAAGTGGTACAGAATAATTTGACCACATAAAATATTTCGCATCATTTAACCATCCTTTTATGGTTTCATAATCAGAATTGTAATCCCATGAATGACTAATCAAAATATGATAATTTCTTAAACTTGACATTTTACTTTCCTCCTTATATTCTACCTTCTTTTACTAATCGCCAATATTGTTTTCCTACCGCTGTTAATTCACACGATTTTGAGTTCATTGCGGCAAAATACATATGTTCTTCACCAACAGGAACAACTAAACCTATACCTTCTAGTTTTTGCAGATCAGCAAATATAGAAGTGTGTTCTGTATCAGCATATGGTTCTATTATGTTGTGAATTTCTTCTATTCTATTAGTTGGTTCAAATGATGGATCTAAATTAAATTTAAAATCTTCTGTTTCAAAATACGTACTTATTTTACGGAGAATAGAAATATCAACTTGAGGTTTTACTTCTCTTAATGATGTAAATCTAGTTACATTAGTTTTAAATATTGGTCTTTGTTCCCAAGGACCTAATGCTTTATCAATAAATGCATATACACCAGCAATTGAGATATGACCTGTAACATCAGCCGCACCACCTTTTAACGCTTCTATTAATAAAGTTGTAAATACTCCATGCCCGTTAACTTCCATAGAAGGTTGATTATTTCGACTTGCAGTCATAATAGTAACTCCCTCATTGATGACCGCCGTATTTTGCCCATTTGTATTAATACTCCCCATAAATCCAGAATAGCAACTATCTAGAATGATAATTCGCTCCTTACATTTTGAATTATTTGCAATTGTTAATATATCTTGTAAAGATACTCCATAGTCATATTTGGAAAAATCAGGTGTTACTAGATAACCACCTACTGAATCAATGTGTCCATGTCCTGAATAATAAAATAAAGCAACATCAGCATCTCCCTCAAAACATTTTTCAATTAATTCTCTTAATTTGCCTTTCGTCATGACATTATTCTTCTTCCAAACAGAAAAATTAGGATTTCCATTTTCATGATTGCTCAAAAGATCTTTTATTGCTTCAGCATCATTGCAACAACCATGTAATGGACAAGAAGGATAATCATCTATCCCTACTACAAGTGCTTTTCGTTCTCCCATATATATTCTCTCCTTTCTGTTATACATACTTTCACTCTATTCCTAAAATCAAAAATAGTTCAATTTTGGTAAATAGAAATATTTTTTGATCAATTTTTCCAAAAAATAATCAAAATTTTTCTTTTAATAATTAGATTAATTGACCTAACAATTTAAAAATGCTATTCTTAATAAGAAATCATTATGCAAATAGCATATTTGAATCTCAAAACACATTTTAAGTTATTGGCAGTAACTTTGTAATGTGTTTTTTATTTACACTCATTTTGCACCACCCCCTTAAAGCAAAGCTCCATACTAATACCATGAATCTCGTTCACTTTGTAATTCTTCCTCCATATATGGATCATAATAATCAGCCCTTTTAGGTGCAATTAAATCAATAAACGATTTATATTTTAATAAAATACTTTCATCTATAATTTTTTCATTTAATGATC
>CASEIK010000075.1 GCA_949288005.1 uncultured Mycoplasmataceae bacterium
TAATCAAACGTTTAGATTGACTTCTACTTATACTAAATTTTAATGATATGTATGAAAACAATGCTTCTTTATTTTTGAACTTTGATTTATCTTTAATTTCTCCATATTTAGATAAAACTCGTGATAAAAATTTAAAAATTGATAATCTTTTTATTTCAAATTTTGAAGTTTTACACTTATTTGTTGAAAATTGTTTCATTTTACTCACTCCTATTTAAAATTTTATGGAGAAAATTATATTTTTATAAAATGGTTCATTTTCGTTATTTATTTGTAAAAACAATAATTATTATAAAATCTAGTTACTATTTACTATTTTTTGGGTAAAATATAAGTCTAGAAATAATTAGAGTAGAAATAATTAGAGGTGTTTATGAATTTAGATAAAAGTTATAAATTATTCATTGATGGTAAATGAGTTGATTCAAAAGACAAAAAAACTATTGAAACTTTTAATCCAGCAATAGGAGAGAAATTAGCAGACATTGCTGAAGCTACACTTGATGATGTTAATTTAGCAGTATCATCTGCTAGAAAAGCATTTAATGAGTGAAGAAAAACAACTCCTGTACAAAGAGCTGAAATTCTTGAAAAAATTGCTAATATTATTGATGAGAATAAAGAATGATTAGCAAAAGTTGAAACTATGAATAATGGGAAACCAATTAGAGAAACTATGAATGTTGATGTTCCATTATCATCTGATCATTTTAGATATTTTGCTTCGGTTATTAGAACTGATGAAGGAAATGCAAATATATTAGATGGAAATAAATTAAACATTATTTTGAAAGAACCAATAGGTGTGGTTGGTCAAATAATTCCTTGAAACTTTCCATTTTTGATGGCTGCTTGAAAATTAGCACCAGCATTAGCTGCTGGTTGTACAGTTGTTATTAAACCTTCTGGTGCTACTTCATTAAGTTTATTAGAATTGGTTAAGTTAATACAACATTTACTACCAAATGGTGTTTTAAATGTTATAACTGGTAGTGGTTCGAAGTCAGGTGAATATTTAAAAAATCATGAAGGTATTGATAAATTGGCATTTACTGGATCAACTGAAGTTGGTAGAACAATCGCAGAATCTGCAGCAAAAAGATTAATTCCTGCAACACTTGAATTGGGTGGTAAATCTGCAAATATTATTTTTGATGATGTTGATTTTGATAAAGCAATTGACGGTGTACAATTAGGAATTTTATTTAATCAAGGTCAAGTTTGTTGTGCTGGTTCTCGTGTTTTTGTTCAAGAAGGTATTTATGACAAGTTTATTGATCAAATTGCAAAGACATTTAAGGATATTAAAGTAGGAAATCCATTAGATGAAAATACACAAATGGGTTCGCAAATTAGTGAAGGTCATTTGAATAAAATTTTGAAATATATTGAAATCGGCAAAAAAGAAGGTGCAAAAGTATTAGTCGGTGGAAATAGAATCACTACTAATGGATTAGATAAAGGTGCTTTTTTAGAACCAACACTTTTAGTTGATGTTAAGAATGATATGTGTGTTGCACAAGAAGAAATCTTTGGACCAGTTGCTGTAATTATTAAATTTAAAGATGAAGACGAATTAATCAAAATGGTAAATGATAGCAACTATGGACTTGCTGGTGGAATTTTTACTACAAACATCACAAGAGCATTAAATATAGCTAACAAAATGGAAACCGGAAGGGTTTGAATAAACACTTATAATCAAATACCTTCAGGTTCTCCATTTGGAGGATATAAACAATCAGGAATTGGTAGAGAAACCCATAAATCCACATTAGATAATTATTGTCAAACTAAAAATATAATGATTGATTTAACTGGCCAACCTAGTGGATTTTATAAAGTTAAATAATATTAAAATTCTTATTTTTTATCTATAATGAATAATGAAAGGTAGTATTTATGACAAAATTACGTAAAATATTTACCATTTGTTTTTCTATTATAGTTCTTACTGTATCAATTGGTTGTTCTGTTGGACTTACAATTTATTTTTTAAATAAGCAAAATAATCATTTATCACAAACACCAGATTTTAAACCAGATCCATCACTACCTGATAATAAAATTGACTTTGAAACATGAACTAATGAAGAAAATAAAAGTAACAAGTTTTCAACAGTTGCAAGTAATGGAAAATTAAATATTGTTGATAAGCGTGGTGCTGATGATATTTACGATGCTGATTTTAATGATGGTAGGGGAAATTGTAACCCTTTACTTGGTAATATCATTAATGATCAATATAGAAGGTTAGCAGAAATTTCATTTTCATTGAATTTTGTTTATGGAAATGGGAATTATTTAGGTACAGCTTGAATATTAGATTATGAAATTCCAAGTGGTATTAATGAAAAAGATGAAGGCAATACATATGATGCTACAAATTATCCAACTAAATGATATTTAGCTACAAATAGTCATGTTATGGATGATTTAAAAACACCTACAAGTATATATAAAGAAACCAACACAAGTCATAAATTAAATGCTTCTACTGATAGTGTTGTTTTAAAAAAAATTAAACAACCAACACTAGGTACTGACAATGGAATGTATAAAAAATCAAGTTACAATAATCCATCGTATAAAACTTTTTGATTTCACATGATGGAAGATTTCAATACTCCATTAAAAATGCAACCAGTTAGACCAGTATTTTTGGGTTTTGATTATTTAAAATCCTCGCCATCAGATTTCATTAATAATGTACCTCAACCAACTAATATTCCTAATGATGTACAATTTGAAAAAGTTGAAGAAATGGCAGATTTTAGTGTTTTCGAAATAGATTTTAATAAAGTTAATATGGATATTTTTTCAGATTATAAATCACCAAATGAACTAGCAATGGTATTTAGTTCAAATTATGCTAATTGGAAAGAATCTGAAAAATTTAAACCAGCTCCTCACTCATTACTAGTTGATCAATCAAATAAGAATAATCAATATTATGCTCTTGGTTTTCCTCAAGAAGCAGCTATTGGTGGTCCAAGAGGTACAGGCAATGTTGCTTTATTTATCAATAGACCAGAAGATATTTCTACTCAATAATATCCATATGGTTCACATCTTGTATTAGAAAGACATTATAATACATTCAAAAACACTCCGGGAATCTTTGATCTAACAATTGGTTCTGCTGATTTTGGTTATAGATTTGATCCTATTTCAAGTACAGTATCTTCTTCTGGTATTATTCCATATTTGTATCAAGGGTTAAGTTACACAGATCAAAATGGAGATATGCAAGTAGGTTCTTCTGGAAGCATCTTTGTAGATCAGAATAATTATATTTATGGAATCCACTTTGCTAGCGATTTCACAGCTCATGTTGGTATAAATTTTGCTTTAAAATGTGAAGGGTATAATTATAAAGGAGCTTATGGTAACTATAACCTTCAACCATATGATTTAATAAATGGTGGATATGATAATCAGAAACAATCATATAAATCACAATTAAAGAAATTATATCCAAACGGGATAAGAACTCATATCTTTAAAAATGGAATTTAACTATGGAATATAAATCTTATTTTTTTAAAAAGAATACAATCAAATCACAACCTAAGGATTTTTTGGAAGGTATGGAAAAAAATATTTATAAAAAAACTATTAATGAAATGATGTTATTACAAAAATATGGTATTGATACAAACTATGTTTCAATTAAAAAATTTCAAAATAACATTTGAAAGATTAGGGTGAAAAACCCTTCCAATAATGTTAGATTATTTTTTTATGTAATCGATAATAACATTTATTATATATATGGTTTCTACAAAAAAACTCAAAAAACACCAGAGGGTAAGAAAATCACAATCAATAATTTAAAGATAGATTTATTAAATTGCTTAAAACAAAAAGAAAATAGTCAATATTTCGAAGAAATAAAATTTATTGATTAATTATGTTAGTTAATCAATCAATATATGCAGTTGGATTTTCACTATGTGATGAATGAGAAGCATTATGCAACTTAATAATGTTGAAAGTTGAGTTTAAATTCATTAATTTCTTAATTGAATCATTGCAATTAATTATTTTATCATTTTCTCCAAAGGCAATAAATGTTGGTATTGTGATATTTTTATAATAAGTATCAAGACTAGTTAGTGTTTCATCTGATAGAATATTAATTACCAATTTAAATAAATCAATTCATCTATTGTGAGGAATGTTTTTATTGATGTTTGTAATTCAATCATAAAAATGATTTTGTTTTTTATTTGATTTTGAATCATGAATTATTTCATTAAGATTTCTAAATTTGTTAAACAAATCCTTATTAAATTCTAGCTCTTTTATTTTAATAGCACTATTTAATGGATCTTCTAGAATTAATTTTTGAATACCTAACTGTTTTGCATATTTACTTGCCAAATAAACAGCAATAGCTCCACCTAAGGAATGACCACAAATTATGAAATTATGAATTTTATTTTCTAATATATATTCTTTAATATGTTCACCAAAAGATTCAATTGAGGGATTTATCCCATTAAAATCCTTGTCTCCATGTCCAGGAAGATTAATTGTAAAAAGTTCAATATTGTTTTCTGAACAAAACCTTATAATTGATTCATTGCTATCTTTATTAGCCATTAATCCATGGATGTAAAATATCTTTTTATTCATAACAATAATAATATATTAAACAAAAATTATTTTGCAAGTTCATATAGAGCAGTAACATAAATTTCTAATAAAGTATCAATTTTTGATATTTCTAAATATTCATCTTTTTGATGCATGTTATCGATTTGGTCTTTTAACAAAGCTCCAAAAGCAACACAATTAGTACAAAATCTAGCATATGTACCACCGCCAATAGCAATTGGTTTTGCTTGTAAATCATTAGTTATATCTTTATACACTTTCATAAGTTTTTCTACTAAGAAGCTATCTTTTGATAC
>CASEIK010000076.1 GCA_949288005.1 uncultured Mycoplasmataceae bacterium
ATACTACATTTTTTTGGAGTATTTAAAAATAATTTTTTGGTAGCTTCATCAATTTCGTTATTAACTATATAAATATTTTTTATAATAACTATTTTCATATTTTTAGTTTACTACAATAATAAATTTTTGTAATTGAGAATATGTAATCTTTATGAATATATATCATATATTATATATTATTCATTATCTAGTTCATTTCTAGTAAGAAATGAGTTTATGTTATTAAATAATTCATTTTTTCTTTTGTATTTTTTTAAAATATTGTCAATTGTTGAAAGTGAAATTTCCGAACAATCAGATTTATCTTGATTAAGATTTAAATCCTTTTCAATATTATTTTCAAAACAAAAATAATATGCAAATTCACTGATATCTTCATTGTCTCTATCATATAAAACAAATGTATCTATACTAAATTTTGTTTTTAATACATCATTTATTTTCAAACAAATAGTCTTCCCTGAACAATCTATTACTTCATAAGAATATTTTGAATATCTTTTATGCAAAATACAATAAATAAATTGATAATCCTTCAATCCTTCTACAAGAAATGTATTTCTAATAAACAAACATTTAAATATTAAATTTATCTCTCTAAAATTCAAATCATTTAAAATTGTTGTTAAATCATTTTGATTGAATAATTTAATATCAAAATCTTTGTCATATATATTGGAATTAGAAGTTACTACTAAATTGAATTTATAGTTGCTATTTTTATTTGGAAGTTCTGAATATAAATGTCAAATTTTTCCAACTGATAATGTGAGTGAGTTGATAAAATCACATTAATATTACTTTTTAATAAAGATATAATTTGTAAAGAAACCTTATTCATTAGTGAATGGTGCACATATTTCTCGATTTCATCAATAATTAAAAACTTTTTGTCACCCTTATTATTTCTTTTAACCCCTAGAAAAAAAGAAACAACTTTTAGTACTGAATATAAAAAAATCCCTGAAGGTATTTTTGCTTTTTTAACAGCATCATATTTAAAAATTAATTCATTCTTATTTTTATCAAAAGAAACAAAATCTAAACTAAAGTATTTATGAAATCATTCATCAGTTTCTTTTTTTAATTTATTTGAATATGTTTTTAAAATATTTTCTTTCTTTTCATCTTTAATAATTTTATTAATATATAAACAAATATTTTTTAGTAGTGTTTCTTGTTTAAATTCTGAAGCAATATATAAACATGTATTTTTATTTTTTTTAATTTCATCTAATGAATCCTTTAAAATTGTTGATTTTCCAGAACCATTTTCACCTATGACACATGACAATGTTATGTTTTTTCTAGTGAAAATATCTATTATCTCATTTTTATGAATTTGATATTTTTTATTATCACAACAATCTCCTATATATTTTTAGTTTTAGTAAAATTCAAATAGTGAATCAATATATTAATTATATTTGATAAATCAAAAATTAATTGTTTTCAAGATTCTTTTAACTAATTTATCCTAAAAACTATTTCTAAGGATGTTCCATGTTTCTGAAGTTATTCAAAATATTTGGTATTTAGAAAAATAAATAATTCCCTATTAACTATATTTATCATTTTGTGTCTTTTTCAAATTTGTTGCATAAAAATATCAATATATATATTTTTTATATAAATTAATTTTGCTAGTTTCATTTAGTATTCCACTATCTAAAAACTAATAATTTTTAATACTAATATATTTAAATAAAATTTGTATCATTTTCTCTTAAATATATAATAAAACTATGTCAAAATTAAATGTTGTTTTATTTGAACCAGAAATTGCTCAAAATGTAGGTAATATCATTAGAACATGTGATAGTTTTAATGCAAGACTTCATCTAATAAGACCATATAATTTCTATTTAAACGATAAAATAATAAGAAGGTGTTCTACTAATCATATAGATATATCAAATATTTTTGAATATGATGATTTCAATGAATTTTTAGAAAAAAATAAAGTTAATGATAATTTATTTATATACACAAAAAGAGGAATTAATACACCTAATCAAATTAATTATAAATCTATATATAATGAATGTAACATATACCTAATGTTCGGTAAGGAATCGTCTGGAGTGCCAATCGATATCATAAATAAGTATCTAAACAATTCGATTCGTATCCCAATGAAAGAAGATGTTATAAGTATCAACCTAGCAAACTCAGTTGCAATTGGATTATATGAAGTTGTAAAACAGTTAGAATACATTAATTTAAAAAAATAATACAGTATTTGATTACCTTGGTATTGAACAAACAATATCTCTTATAACCTTTTCACTTAACGTTGATGAATATTTAAGTGAATGTTCAACAATATAATTAATGTCATCACTAGAAACATTTTTAATCACATTAAAATTAGAAAATTTAATTGGTAATTCGAGCAACATAATAAAGTTAATTAATTCATTAATAAATTCATCAACACTATTTTTATTAAAAACTTGTTGTGCTAAATTTATTGTTTTTTCTCTAAATCAAGATTCATTATCTGAACGATACTTAATATATGATGGTGTGATAAGTGCTAAACCTGCACCATGTGTTATGTCTCATAATGCAGATAACGAATGTTCAATAGCATGAACATTTCAATCACCATTAGAATTAAAAGATGTCGTTGAATTTAATGACATTGTAGATGTTCACATTAAATTAGCTCTAGTATCATAATCAATTATGTCTTTAGTATAAAGAGTTTTTGCACTAGCTAATAATGTTTTAATGTTTGCGATAATAATATTTTCAGTTCATAGAAAAACTTCTTTTCCATAATATTGTTCCAATAAATGAGAAAAGCAATCAAAAATTGTTTAAATCACAATTAATATTGGATTATTCTATACTTTTATTATTAATACAAATTACAAGTTTCTCCAAAATTATCTAGAATTCTAATAATGCTTATATTTTTCTTGTTCAACTAAAATAATGCGAGAAATTCTGATACCAGCATAAAATTAGTAATAATTAATATTAGAATTGTACACTTATATTATTTTGCATATTTTCTATAAAATTTTGCTCAATAACAAGAACCAATAGTCACTATTAATTTTCCTTAAAAATATGTTTTTGATGATATTGAATATATTTAAATGAAGCTTGATTATGCATTGATAATTGATTTAATTCTTTTGCATAACATGGTTCAAATGTCTTAATTAATAAATATCCATCATCCTGATTCAATTCTTTTGAAATTTTTATAGTTTTACTAGCAGTAAATGTAAAATAACCAGCATCAAATAATCGGTGATGATTACGACACATTAAAACACCATTATTAATATCATATTTTTCAATTTGATTAATACATTTACTATATGGTTGAATATGAGCAGCATCTAACAATTCTGGAACATCAATACAACAAATTACTGCTAAAAATACTCAATTTCAAAAAATTTTAACAATTTATGATGACTATATTAAATTTTTCAATGACTCAATCAAAGATCAATTTGAAAGTAAAAATAATCAAAAACTTCTTGTTAGATTTGCTAATAATTTCCTTAAAGTA
>CASEIK010000077.1 GCA_949288005.1 uncultured Mycoplasmataceae bacterium
TAGCTTTAGATAAAAATTCATTCACAACTTGATGATTAAATTTGGTAGTAATTTCATTATCAAATGCACAAAATGTTTTAGCATTAATTCCTAAATTAATTAAAGCATTTTCTAGAGCTAATGAATTAATCAAAGTAGCTATCATTCCCATATTATCAGCAAGGTTTCGATCTAATTTAAGTTCTTTATTAAAATTTCCTCTTCAAATATTCCCACCACCAACAACTATACCAATATTAAATTTGTTAACTAATTTAGCAATTTGTTTAGCTAATATTTGTATTTTGATATGATTGATAGCATCATTATCATTTTTTAAACTTGCCCCTGAAATTTTAATAATTACTCTTTCCATTTAATCTCCTTTTGTTGTGTTTTTAAAAAAAAATACGATTTCTCGTATTTTTTATTATTATTTCATTTGTGCAGCAACCTCATCAGCAAAGTTAGCAACTTTCTTTTCAATCCCTTCACCTAATTCATATCTAAACATACAAATTATTTGAGCACCATTTTCTTTTGCATATTGAGCAACAGTTTTTGATTGGTCTTTAACAAACGGTTGATCAACAAGACAAACCTCTTTAATTAGTTTTTTAACTTTTCCATCAATTATAATTTGTTCTCTTTTTTGTTTTTCTGTTTTCTCTTTTTCATTAGATATAGCTTTTAGTTCTTCTTGGAATTGTTTAGCAAGAACCTCTCTTTCAGATTCTAATCATTCACTACTAATTGATTTTTCATTTAAATATTTTGGAAACATTGCTGCAGCATGCATTGCTATATCTTTTCCTGCTTCTTCACTTATCTTGTTATCAAACACAATTACTGTAGCAATTTTATTGTTAGAGTGGGTATAAGTTGAAATCATTTCACTCCCTTTAGCAACATACATATCACCACGTCTAAAAGCAATTTTTTCACCAGTTGTAGCAGTTAATTCCACTCCGGCATCTTTTAATGGTTTGCCATTATATAAAACTTTTTCTGCATCAATTGATGAAGTTTCATTCACATCACTCATAACTGAGTTATAAATTCCATCAACTAATTTAACAAAATTTTCATTTTTTGCAGTGAAATCTGTTTGAGAATTAACTTCAATGATTAATGCTTTATTGTTGCTAATTCCTGCTTTAACAACACCTTCATACGCAACTGCACCAGCTTTTTTATTAGCTTTTGCAATTCCTTTTTCCTTTAATCATTTTTGAGCAGCATCAAGGTCATCATTACATTCAGCTAATGCTTTCATGCAATCACTCATTCCTGCTTGAGTTGCTTCTCTAAGTGCTTTAACTAATTCTGATTTTGTCATTATTTACCTCCATTAATTTGTAATTTGTACTTTGAATCCAGGACCCATTGAAGCAGAAACTGAAATGTTTTGGATATATGTTCCTTTAACTGTATTTGGACGTTTAGATTTAATTAATGAAATAAGTGATTCAATATTTTCTACAATTTCATTTGTTTTAGATGAAACCTTACCAACAGTCATATGAATGTTTCCAAATGTGTCTGTTCTATATTCAAATTTACCTTTTTTAAATTCTTTTATAGTTTTAATTAAATCTTGACTTACAGTACCTGTTTTTGGGTTAGGCATTAATCCTTTTGGACCTAACACTTTACCAAGTTTAGATAATGATGGCATCATTTTTGGAGTTGTAAGAATTACATCAAAATCTGTTCAACCTTTTTCAATATCTTGATAAATTTCAGTTCCACCAAAATAATCAGCACCTGCTTGTTTAGCATCCTCTGCTTTAATATCATCAGCAATTGCTAGAATCTTTAATACTTTTCCATTACTATGAGGAAAAGATAGTGTACCCCTTAGTTGTTGTTCAGCTTTTGTTGTATCTAAATTTAGTTTAATAGCTACATCAATTGAACCATCAAATTTTGTAATACTAGTTTTCTGAGCTAACATTACAGCTTCATCTAGAGGATAAATTTTTCTTAAATCAATTCCTTCACAGGCTTTCTTCATTTTTCTAGAAATTTTCGCCATAACTAGTTACCTCCTTTTTTTGTTTTTGATAATGGATTAACACCTTCAATTTCAATACCCATTTGTAATGCTGTACCTGCAATCATTTTTAGTGCTGCCTCTTCATCGTTAGCATTCATATCTACAAGTTTATATCTTGCGATTTCAAGTGCTTTTTCCTTACTTATTTTTGCAACTTTTGTTGTTTTTGCGTTACTTGAACCTTTTTGGATTTTTGCTGCTTCTTTTAATAAAATAGTTGTCGGTGTTGTTTTTGTTACAAAATTAAATGACTTGTCTTTATATGCAGTAATAACAACAGGTACAACCTTACCCATTCTATCTTTGGTAGCATCATTAAATGCTTTGGTAAATTCTGCCATGTTGATACCAACAGAAGCAAGTGCTGGACCAGGTTTAGCTTGTCCACCAATTAATTCAAGTTTAGCAACTCTATTTATTTCTTTTACTTTTGGAGCCACGTGCAACCTCTTTTCTATAAATTCACTATGGGGTGCAAACGATTAAAAAAATCTTCCCCGCTGCCTAAGTAGGCATATATATTATATATGATTATTATAAATAAGTGAAAAAATAAAATTTATTAATTCATTTTATTGTTTATATCATCGCTAGCAGACATCGCACTACTATAGCATATAGTGATATTAAAACCATTTGTTCTTGGGTTTACATCTAATAATTCACCTATTATATATAGATTATCAACAATTCGAGACTCAAATGTGTTTGGGTTAATTTGTTTAGTACTAACTCCACCACCAGTATTAATAGCATATTCTAGATTTTCAGTAGAATCAACATCTAAATAATAGTTCAATAATAAATTTTTGATATGTTCAATTGATTTATGATTTAAATTACTAATATTTGTCTTAATATTATAATCCTTTAAAATCATCTCTTTAACTTTCTTGTTTAATGAATTAAAACATTCACTTAGCTTTGTCATATTTTTTATATCACTCTCTACTTCACTTTTATCACATCAAGCTATTTTGACATTAAAAGGTTGATTGTTAATCATTAATTTCGATAAATAACCTGATACTCTTCTAACCACAGGACCACCAATTCCATAGTGGGTAAACATTAAAGAACCAGTCTCTGAATAAATTAGTTTTTTATTGGAAAAAATGCTAATAGAAACCTCTTTTAAACTAATTCCTTGTAAATCTTTAAAAGGATTATTTTTAACAATAAAACCAACACCAATTGGATATAATTGTTTAATTTCATGACCAAGAGAATTTGAAATTTCATAACCCTTATAATCACACCCTAATTTCTTATAACTCATTCCACCAGTGGCAAGAATTAACATTTTTGCCTTAAATTCATTATCAATTGTTTTAATATAAAAAACATCATCAATTTTATCAACCTCAATAACAGATGTGTTAAACAACATTTTGATATTTGTTTTCTTCTTTAATTTTTCTTTTATTATTTCCCTAAAATGCTTATTTTCATCAATTAAATGAAAACGATTTTTAGTTTTTTCATGATAATTGATGTTTAATTGATCAAGTAAAGATAAAATTCCATCACTATTATGTCTAGTTAATGAAGGGTACATAAACTTATTTGAATCAATAATATTCTTTAAAAAGTTCTTTACATCAAGATTGTTTGTTATATTAGATTTTCCTTTACCAGTAATCATAAACTTAGATAAGATATCATTATTTCTATCAATTATAAGCACTTTAATATTAGACTTTATATTTAGTGCAGCAAATGTACCACTAACACCAGCACCAATAATAATTAAATCTCAAATGTTTTTTTTCATATTAATATTTTAAATATAATCATTAAAATTATTGATTACATTTTGATAAATATGGAAAATTTATATTTATTTATAAATTATTAAAAATAATATATAATATATACGTCTTATTTTAGAAAGGTGAAAATATGGCTAATATTAAGTCTAACAAGAAGAGACATATCCAAGATAAAAAGAAGAGAAATTTAAATCACTCAAAAAATTCTGAATGCAGAACAATTGTTAAGAAAACAAGAAATTCTAAATTGCAAACTGACTTAGATAAAACATATTCTGTTGTTGATAAGGCAGCAAAGACAAAAAGAATTCATAAAAACAAAGCAAATAGAATCAAGTCAAGAACAGCAAAAGCTATTTCTAAAAATTAGTTTGTTTATTAATGAATTACGTAAATGATAAATATATCCATTTAGGTAAAAGAGTGATTATACATGCATATAAATATAATGGATGATTATATCGTTCATGAGAGTTCCCATTTGTTATAGAAAAAAACGATGATTTTTATGTATTAGGTGGAGAGGATGTGCAAATCTTTACAGCTGAATTTAACTCAAAAAGATGTTTTCGATCAAATCTAAAACATAAGACATTTTGAGTTTTTTTAAAAGATAAATGATTTAATTTAGTTATTACAGTTCTTCCTGATAATAAAATAAATTTTTATATAAATATTTCTTCTAAATTTATTTATGAAGAGGGAGCGTTCAAATACTTTGACTTTGATCTAGATTTTAAAATTTTTAGTGATGGTAATTGATGTGAAGTGGATATTAATGAATTTAATGAAGGTATAAGTAGATATGGTTATGATGAAAAACTTATTAAGATAATAAAGAAAGCAGAGAAAGAAGTATCGGATTTAATAAAAAGTAATTATTTTGAAAAAACCTTTAATTTTGAGTTAATATCAAAATATGATAATATACTACAAAGTATGATTCAAAAAGAAAATAACAAAACAGTTAAATTAGAAAATGATTAGGTAAAGGCATGAGTACTAAAAATTTGAATGAATATTATGCAGATATAGCCCAAAAAGTTCTAGAATTGGTGAAAGATGAAAAATTTAGTGAAGCTTTGTCTATTTTAGATGAAGAATTAGATCAACCATACATTCCTACGGATTTTTACCATAATCTTAACCAAATTAAACTAGATATTGAATGTCAACTAAAAGAAGAAGAATATTCTCAAAAAGTTGCTAATCTTTCAAAGTTAGAGATTTGAAATCTAGTTTATGATGAAAAACAACATAAATTTGATGATGTCTATTTTAATATTTTGTTATCAAAATATAACAATGAATTGGATGACGTAGACTTTGCCTTAATAAATAAAATATTTGTTGATAAAAAAATTGATAATGTCTCCAAATCAATTATGATTAATAATTTAAGAGAGTTAAAAATAAATCATACATTCTCTTTATACAATTCATTTCTAGATAAACTTTTTGATTTTAATCCAATGTTAAATTTTGAACTAGATGAACAAGTGGTGGAAATAGCAAATAAAATTGATGAAATTTTTCTAAAAGATCCATCTAAATCTGAAATTGCACTAAGTCTCTTACAAATTCTTGCAACTAAATTTATACCAAAAAGAATTATATTTGATAATAATGATATAATAAATACAGTAGTTAATATGACTAATTCACTATTTAGTGAAGAAAATATTATCGAAAATGAGATATCAAATATCTTAAAAGAATATATCTATTAATGAGAGAAGTAAAAAAAGATAAAAAAGAATTAGATTTAGCATATTCTAAATTGAAATCACTTAAGATTCGTTTATTTGCTATTGCTTTTTCAGTTGTAATACTAATTGTTATTGTTTTTGTTATTTCTTTTATTTTATGTAAAAATTAAAAGGAGTTGTTATGAAGGTTAATGGCATTAAAAAAGAAGAGACTAAAATTAAAATTGAAGTTTTAATAGAAGGTAAAGATTGAAAAAACTTTATTGATAAGGAGATTGCACAAGCTAGTAAGAATTTGAAAATCGATGGTTTTAGAAAAGGGAAAGTACCTCCTGAAAAGTTAAAATCTCATTTAAATATGCAAGAACTTCTTTTAACTAGTGCTAATCGGGCTATTAGAGAAGCTAGTGTCAAAATCGATGATGATAAAAAAGTTAAAGATTTAGATGTTGAAGTATATCCTACTCCATCAGTTGAAGTAAAGGAAATTGATGAAGACCATTTAAAATATGAATTAATTTATTTTAAAATTCCAGATATTACAATTGATAATTATAAGAATCTAAAAGTTGATATTGAAGTTCCTGAAATAAAAACTGAAGAAATTGATAGAGAAATTGCAGCTCTAGCAGCAAGAGAAAAAATGTTTAGTCGTAAGAGTGAAGGTAAAATTATTAAAGGCGATGATGTAGTATTTGATTTTACTGGTTATATTGATAACAAGGAATTTGAAGGTGGTAAAGCTGAAAAATTTAGATTAGAAATTGGTTCTAATCGTTTTATTCCTGGATTTGAAGATGGAATGATTGGTCTTTCTGAGGGAGAACAAAAAGATATTAATTTAAAATTTCCAACTACATATCATGTCAAAGAATTTGCAGATAAAGATGTAACATTCAAAGTGAAAATTCATGAAATATATGATGTGAAGAAACCAGAAATAAATGATGAATTTGCTAAATCGTTAAAATTTAAAAATGTTAATGACCTTAATGAACTTAAAACTTATATATCTAACTCTATCTTAGCTTTCAAATTGCAACAATCTAACCAAAAAAATATAGTTGCTATCAATAAGGCTATATATGAAGCTGCAAAATATAAAGAAATTCCTAAAGTTATGATTGATGATGAAGCGGAAAAAATTGATGAACAATACAAACAACAATTGTTGCAAATGAATGTTAAAGAAGATGATTTCTTGAAAATGGTTAATAAAACAAAAGAAAGTTTAAGGCAAGAAATATTAGAACAAGCAAAATCTAATGTTGTGGTATATGGTGCTTTAGATTATATAATTGAAAAAGAATCAATAAAAATTGATGAAAATGCTGTTAATGAAAGGTATGAATTACTTGCAAAAACTTATAATCGCAAGGTTGAAGATATCAAAAAAACTATTGATAATGAAACATTAAAAGAAATTTTATTGCATGAAAAAGCTCTTTTGGATGTTATAAGTTGAAATACTAAGATTAATAACAAATCTAGTGAAAAAAAATCTAATGCTAAAACAAAAAGTAAATAATTAAACGGCTACAGGTGCTTTGATAAAATCATCATGTTCATAATTTTCTAGTTCAAAATCATCAATATTGTAGTCAAAAATTGAAGAAACCTCTCTTTTAATGATTAGTTTTGGTAATTGTTTTGGTTCTCGAGCTAATTGTTTTTTAACTTGATCCAAGTGGTTGTTATAAATATGATTATCTCCAATTGTATGAATAAATTCACCCAATTCAAGTTTGCATTCCTTTGCTATGAGAATTGTTAGCAATGAATATGAAGTTATATTAAAAGGAACTCCTAGGAATAAATCAGCACTCCTTTGATATAATTGACAAGATAATTTATTGTTATTGACATAAAATTGAAAAAAACAATGACAAGGTGGCAAAACCATTTTATTAATTTCATTAGGATTCCATGATGATATAATAAGTCTTCTTGAGTTCTTGTTTACTTTGATTTCATTAATAATATTTACTAATTGATCGACACCATTAAAATTTCTTCATTGTTTTCCATACACTGGACCTAAATCACCTCATTTTTTAGCAAAATTAGAATCTGTTTTAATTTTGTTAATAAACTCTACCATGGTTTCATTGCAAAATTCATTTGATTTTTTATATTGCTCATAAGGTCATTCATTTCAAATATTTATACCATTATCAACCAAGTATTTAATGTTAGTATTACCTTTTATAAATCAAAGTAATTCTCCAACAATCGCCTTAAAATTAATTTTTTTTGTTGTTACTATTGGAAAATGTTCAATACTTAAATTATATCTAGTTTGTGTTCCAAATATTGATATTGTGCCAACAGATGTGCGATTATCTTTTGTTTTTCCACTGATTAATGTATTGTTTAATAATTCTAAATACTGCTTCATAATATATTAACATTATAAAATTATTCAAAAAAATATAAAAAATTTTATTTATTAATTAAAAAATTTAATAATTTTTTAAATTTTATGTTAATTATTTCTGCTAAAAAATAGCAAAAATGACCCATAAATTAAAAATTCAAAAATAAGATGAAATTTAATTTATTCTCCATTATTTTTAATTCTATAAAATTATAAATTTTTTTCAATAAAATAAGCAAAAATAAGAAATTTATAGATTAAAATTAGTAGAATTA
>CASEIK010000078.1 GCA_949288005.1 uncultured Mycoplasmataceae bacterium
ATTTTAATTTATGTTGACAAAATAATAAAACTATTAATTGAAAAATATATTTATTAATTAGTTTTAATTTTTTTAATTGCTTCCATAACTTCTTTCTCAATAGATTTTGACTCATCTATTAATCTTATTAATTCATCTATTGATTCATTCAATTCTTTTTGTATTTCTTCTGGCGATCTTTTTTCTGTTTCTTTTATTTCAACATATCTACCAGGTGCTAGTTGATATTCATTTTCAATTAGTTCTTTTTCTCCAATAGTTTTTGCTAAACCTGGAATGTTGATTTCTTCTCCATCATTGAATTTTTTAAATATTTCTTTCAAGTTATTTAATTCATTCTCTGGTATTTCTTTATTTTTCTTAGAACCATCAATTAATTTGCCAATATTTTGAGCATCTATCATTAAAATTTTATCTGTTTTCTTATTGTTGTCAAAAAATCATATAGATGCAGGTATACCAGTTGTAAAAAATAATTTATCAGGTAAAGCAACCACACATGATAACTTATTATTTTTAACAATTTTCTCTCTAATAACATTTTCTCCTCCGGTTGTTGACGTTAAAGAACCATTTGCTAACACAACCCCGGCTTTTCCATTAGTAGATAACTTATACAAAATATGTTCTATTCAAGCAAAGTTAGCATTATTATGTGGTGGTAAACCATAAGTCTTTCATCTAGGATCATCGTTTAAAGATTCATTTCAATATTTTTTTAAATTAAATGGAGGATTAGCCATGACAAAATCAAATACTTTTCCTTTATGTTGATCATTTGTAAAAGTATCTGCTGGTTCATCTCCCAAAGAACCTTCATAATTTCCAGACTCATTTGTATTAAAAATCGAAAGCCCATTTAATAATAGGTTTAATTTTGCTAGTTTTCAAGTTGTATTATTATATTCTTGCCCATATACAGTTATGTTATTAGTATTTCCACCTTTTTCATCTATATATTGTTTTGCTTGAACCAACATACCTCCGGTCCCACAGCATGGATCATAAATTTTTCCTTTAGTTGGTTCTAAAAATAAAGTAATTAATCTAACTATACTTCTAGGGGTATAAAATTCTCCGCCCTTTTGACCTCTCTTTAGAAAAAAATTTCCTAAAAAATATTCATATATTCTACCAAGAATATCTTCACCATGTTCTCCTAAATTATCATTTTGAAAGATTTTTACTACTTCACCTAATTTAGTTTTATCAATAGCAGAATCATTGTATGATGCATTAAACAAACCTTTTAATGAATTGTTAGCTTCTCCTAATGCATAAATAGCTTCATCTAAGGCTAGACCTATTTCACTTGTACCAACCTTTTTTAATATTGTTGATCATTTAGCAACCTCTGGAACAACAAATGCATTCCTAGCACTTAAATCAGTTTCATCTATATCATCTAAATCATATCCATCATTAAGTAATTGTTTTACAACAATTTCATTCTTATCATTAATAAATTTTAATGTTAGTATACCTAAAACAACATGCATATAATCTTCAGCAGATAGATTTCCTCTTAATGTATCAGCTACTGCTCATAATTTAGTTTCTAAATCTTTAATAGTTACTTTATTATTCATTATCTATCCTCCTCATTAATAAAATAATCCTTATTTCTTGCCATTATCCCATTTATTTCATCTATCATAATTAGTGAAATCTCTTTTGCATCCTTAGGTGGATAATTATATTTTGTTTTTAATAACATTTTTATTTTACTATTTATTAAATCTCTTAATTGTTTGTTGTGTCATCATTGTGGAGTTATTTCATCCTTTATTAATTGCATTATCTCATAAGTTATTTTTTTTAGAACTTCAGAATTATAGTTTTGACTCATATATCTATCATTTGCTAATATCGAATAGAAAGCTTGCATAGCTTCATCACCAACATTTTCATTCAATTTATAAGCATCCATCATAATTTTGCTAAATTTCATTAATTGACCTAAAAATTCATCAATATTTTTATCAATAGAATATTTATTTATTAATGCTTGCAAATCTTCTGAGAGTTTTTGACCTTTTATAGGATTTGTTCTAGTAAAAATTTTTATTTGTTGTTTCATTTCATTTTCTAAAATTTTAATTTTTATAGAATCAAATTTTTTATTATTTTGTTTTATTTGATTTAATTCAGCTTCTAATAAAGTATATATAGCTGCAAGATCTTTTCTTCCATCTAAATATATTGTGCTAATTTCAATATCTCCAGTTTTTACAATTTCTTGCATTTTTTCTTTTAATTTTTTGATTATTTCTTCAACATCAACTGCTTCTTCAACATTAATTGTTCTTATATAATTTCTTATTAGTATAAAATATTGTGCAATTAATTTTTCATATGGAGTCAATATTTGACAACACAATTTATATCATCTATTTATTCTTGAGACAATAGAAAAAAATAAATCTTTATCATTTTTTTTTAAATCTTCAATTAAATTTACACCATTTATTAAATAATCAAATTTCTCCTTATTATTTGATTCAACTCATTCCCTAATGTAATTTGTATTATCAAATCATTTTGCTTGAATAGATTTACAAGCATCTAAAAGTGATATTCTAACATTATCTATATTGTATTTGTCTTTAGTATCTCCTGCATATTGTCTTAATGCTTCAGCAATATATTTTCAAATCCCAATATAATCTACAATTAAACCATCTTCCTTTTTCTTGTTATTAGATTTATATGTTCTATTCACCCTAGCAATAGTTTGCATTAAATTATGTCATTTGATAACTTTAAATAAATATAATGTATCCAAATCAGGGACATCGAAACCTGTTAATCACATATCAACAACAATTGCAATTTTATATTTAGAATCATCTTTCTTAAATTCAATTGCATATTTTCTCTTTTTTTCTTCTGTTGGCACTAGTTTTTCTAGATCTTCAGAATCCTTATTAGAACCAGTGATTACTAATATAATTTTATCTTTCATCGATGGATTTTGTTTAATCATTTCTTTATAAATCAAATAAGCAATATTTCTATTAAAAGCAACAAACATAGCTTTTCCATGTAATGCTTTTTTTCGTTCTTCATAATGTTTCCAAAAATCGGTAACAATAGTTTGTATAACATCTTTATCAGAAAGCAAATTAGATATAGTCATCAATTTTTTTTTAATATGTTCATATCTGGCTGTATCTATATATTCTGAGTTTGATGTTTTAATTTCTTCATTATAGATATCATCGAGTTCATTCATTTTTAATTTATCTAATAAAATTTGAACCTTTCGTTTTTCATAATGAATAGGTACAGTTGATCCATCCTCAACTGCTTGATTCATTGGATATTTATCTATATAACTACCAAAAATATTTACAGTATTCCTTTCACTCCCCATTAATGGAGTTCCAGTAAAACCAATGAATTTTGCATTTGGAAATGCATCTCTTATATATTTTGCATACCCCTCTTTTTCAATAATCTCATGAGTTTTTGTATCTATTATATAATCTGTTTCAATATTATTATGTGATCTATGGGCTTCATCAGCAATAACTATAATATTATCTTTAATTGATAATGGCTCATTTGATTCAGTAAATTTTTGAATGGTAGTGAAATATATACCAAAATCATTATCATTAGATAATTTGTCAATTAAATCTTTTCTTGACACTATACTTATTGGCTCACAAAAAAGATATGTATATTGTGCTTCACAAAATCTTTTATATAATTGATCATCTAATTCATTCCTATCAGTTACAAAAACAATTTTATAATTTTCATCTTGAAAATAACTTTTTATTCTAGATGCTAAAAATAACATAGTAACAGATTTTCCAGACCCTTGTGTGTGTCATACAACCCCTGCTCTTCCATGTTTTGCACTTTCTAATGATCTAACTGCTTTTTCAGTTGTATAATATTGATAATATGTAGGTGTAAATTTGATATACTTATTTTTAGATTTTGCATAAAATATGTAATTTTTTAATATATTAATAATTGTTTCTTTAGAGTAGATACCGATAATATTTTTTCTATAATTATATCTTGCAGATTCTTTATCGTTCCTTTCATTAATATCTTGAATAATTTCTTCATTCATTGATGTTTTTTTTCATGATCATCAATGAATGAATTCGGAAGTGATAGCTCCATACCTAGTTTTATAGGCATTTGAAACTGTTGAAAAAATATTTCAATACATAAGATTCAAATGTGATTTTGTGTAATTCACAACTTGTTGATAAGCATCAAACAATTTTTCTTTTGCCTCTGGAGATTTTAATTCTATAATTGACAAAGGTAATCCATTTATGTAGATTATGATATCAGGAATTTTTATTAAATCGCCGGATGAAATTTTCATTTGTCTAATGTAGTTAAATTCATTATTATTAATATTTTTATAATCAATTAAATATACTGGTATTACACGATTAGAAATTTTTTCTATTTTAATACCAATTCCTTTTTTTAATCATTCTAATGTTTTCACATTCCCTTCTATTGTGGTAGCAAAATTCAATCTTCTTATTTTTTGTATGGCTTTTTCAATATATTCCTTATCTAATTGATGATTTATCTTATATATAATTCTTTCAAGTGTTTCAAAATCAATAACTTGATTTAAATTATTACTATTAAAATAATTATTATACTTTTTATATCCAATTTCTTCTAAAGTATCTGAAATTAAATCTTCTACCAATTCTTCTTTTAAAATCATTATATTCTCTCATTATTCTAAATATATAATCAATATGATTATATATATTATCATTTAATATGTAAAGATTGCCATTAAGTATACAATATAGTTATTAAAATTAAATTTTATAATCTTTAAAAATTCTTTAGCATTGCAATGGTGTAGAAAAAATTTAGATTAAGTTATAAAGTAGATGAAACTCATAGATAAAAGATGTTGTAATAAAAACTTTTTTATTAGAAACTTAATTTAGATGTTCAGGAGCTAATGGGTATATCAATGCTATAGATAACCTTTTTACAAATAAAAGAGACTGCTAATTTTTATTTGAACGAAAACAATACATATAATATAAAAATATGTGACACCTTACATCAAATGCAAAATCTTATTGAACAAAGAATAAATGAATGATATACAAACTCAAAAATTGTTGTTGGTTTTGCATGAGAATGAAGGACTAAAAATAACAATCTTAATGAATTAGTTTTTAATCATGATATTACAACAATAGGTGTTTGATCAAATCCTTGGAACTATAATGATTCTAGTATGACGTAAGCTATTAGAGATGATGGAATTATGCAGGTTGGTTGCGTTCACACTTGCCAAGAATTAGAATTTTATTACTGTGGTGTTATAATTGGTAATGATATTTCAATAGATGAAAATAATAACATTTATGCTATATATGATAATAATTTTGATTTTGCTAGTAAAGTTATTTTAGAGGACCAAATACATTGTCATTAAAGGAAGGTAATAAGGAATTTACAAGATTAATCAAAAATATTTATAAAGTTTTATTAACTAGAGGACAAAAAGGAACTTATATTTACATATGTGATAATAAATTAAGAGAATACTTTAAAAAACATATTAAGAATAAGTAAATATTGTAATGTTTATTTTTTAATTGATATTGA
>CASEIK010000079.1 GCA_949288005.1 uncultured Mycoplasmataceae bacterium
ACATAAAACTTTTTATTTTTGTTGTCAGTAAATTTAAAAGTATTATTTTCTTTTCAATATTTTTGTCATTTTTTTTCTATTAAATTATGATTATACATAAATTACACCTTCTATCTATTTGAAAAGATGGTTGTAAATTTCGTTGTATTGTTTCACTAAATGAATTTTTATATCTTTTAAAATATCTTTAGGAACATCTTCTAAAAATCTCTCATCATCTTCTGGTAGAAAAATTTCTCTAACACCTGCCCTATGAGCAGAAATCACTTTTTCTTTTACTCCACCAATTATCCCAACTTTACCACGCAAAGTAATTTCACCTGTCATTGAAATGTTTGTTTTAACTGGAACCTTTCTAATTGCGGAAATAATTGCACTTGTTATAGCAACTCCAGCACTTGGTCCATCTTTTGGAATACCACCAGCCGGAACATGAACATGAATATCAATTTCACTGAAAACTTTAGGATCAATATTAAAGTTTTCTGCATTTGCTTTTACATATCCTAATGCAACAGATACAGATTCATTCATAGTTTTTTCAAGATTACCAGTTATTAATACCTTACCTTTACCTATTGAGTATGTACATTCAATTGGTAACAAATCTCCACCAGTTGTTGTGTAAGCCATACCATTAACAATGCCAGGTATAGCTTCTTGGTCTTTTAATGTTACATCATAAATAATCTTACCTAAATATTTTTTAATCTCATTGTTTGTTATTTCCTTAGGTAATGTATCACCTTTTAGTTCATCAACAATATACTTTCTTACAATTTTTTGAATTTGTCTTTCCAACTCTCTAACACCAGCCTCATTTGTGTAATTGTTGATAATCATTTTAATAGCATCATCAGTTCATTTTAAATTATCAATTAAACCTTCTTTTAATGCTTTAGGAATCAAATGTTGCTTAGCTATTTCAAGTTTTTCAGGAACTGTATATGATGTTAATTCAATGATTTCTAATCTATCAATTAATGCATAAGGAATTTGTTTGTAATAGTTTGCTGTGGCAACAAACATTACTTTTGACAAATCATATTCTTCTTCAATATAGTTATCAGAGAATTTTGAATTTTGTTCTGGATCTAATACTTCAAGCATCGCAGATGCTGGATCACCTTTTTCACTATTTGCCATTTTGTCAATTTCATCAAGTAAAAATAATGGATTTATAACTCCAGCCTTTTTCATTCCTTTAATAATTCTACCCGGCATTGCTCCGATATATGTTTTTCTATGTCCTCTAATTTCTGCTTCATCTTTGACACCACCAAGAGAAACTTTAACATACTTTTTGTTCAAAGCTTCTGCAATAGATTTAGCTAATGATGTTTTACCAACACCAGGAGGACCTACAAGACATAATATTGGTCCACGAGAACTTTTGTTTTTAGTTCTTAAAGCCAAGTATTCAATAATTCTTTCCTTAACTTTTTCGATACCATAATGATTCTTATTCAAAACTTTTTCAACATTCTTTAAATCATCATTATCCTCAGAACTTTGTCATCATGGTAAATCCAATAATCAATCAATATAAACTTTTGTGATACTTGCTTCATTAGAACTCATTGCTGCTTCATATTTTGATAATTCAGATAAAACTTTTTCTCTAATTTCTTCAGGATAAGGATTATTATTTAATCTTTTTCTTATTTGATCAGCTTCATCTTCTTTTGAAGACAATTCGCCCAATTCTTCTTTAACGGTTTTAAGTCTTTCACGTAAATAAAATTCTTTTTGTTGTTTAGAAATATTTTCATTCATTTTTTTATTAATTTGATGGTCAACTTCATCACGAATAGAGTGATCAGTGTCAAAGAATTCAACTAAATAACCATAAGCTATTTCTAATCGTTCAGTTATAGATTCACATTCTAAAAATTCTTGAGTCTTTTTAAAAGGTAAAACTAAATTATTTACAACAAAGTCAGCAATAGAAGAAAACGATTTTTGATTATTCATTGCATATTCATAAAATTTCTTTATTTCTTTTGATTTATTTACAACATCAGAATATTCACTAATCATTTCCAAAATATTATCAACAATGATTTCATTTCTTTTTGCGTTTCCTGGTTTAACCTTTAACTCTTCTCACTCAGTTGTAAAACCACTTTTAGGTGAAAAATTAGGATTTATTAATTTAATCCTTTTGCTACCTTTTAATGTAAGTGTATAATCACCTTCTAAATTTACCTTTATATCTTTAATTTTACAAAGAGTACCTATTTTAAATATGTCATCAACAGTTACATCATCTAAATCAGGATTTTTTTGACTTACAAGAATAATTTCATCATCTTTTGATAAGTCTTTAATGGTTAGTACAGATTTCGGTCTCCCTACTTGAACATCCATAGTAACAGATGGAAAAACAATTATTCCTCGTGTTATTAGTACTTGTTGAACCTTTGAACTATTTTTTGAACTTTTTGACTTTGTTTCACTCATGTCAACCTCCATTTTTTATATTTTACACTAAAATACAATAATTTAGCAAACTTTTAATATGATTGCTAAAAAAATATAGATTAAATATATTTTATTAAGTACCTTAATAATTATCAAATTATAGAACTTTGATGGTTAAAATGGATAATTTAACTGCATAATAAAGAATATAATATATAATCTATCTTATGAATATAGCAATTATTCTAGCATCAGGGAGTGGTTCTAGAATCAAACAATCCAAAATACCTAAACAGTTTATTGAAATAAGTAATAAACCAATTGTTATTCATACAATGGAGAGATTTTTATCTAACAAAAATATTGATAAAATTATTGTTTCATGTCATCCAGAGTGAATAGATTATTTATCAAAATATGTTAAAGACAATTATACTAGTGGTAGAATTAACATCATTAAAGGCGGAAAACAAAGAAATGATTCTATAGGTAATGCTATTAAATTTGTTCATGATAATAACATTGCTTGTGATGATGATGTTATTTTAACTCATGATGCAGTTAGAATGTTTGTTTCTGACCGTATCATTAATGAAAATATAGATGTTTGTAAACGATATGGTGCAGTTGATACAGTTGTTAAAACTATTGATACTATTGTTTTATCAAGTGATGGTAAAAACATAGATAGTATTCCTGAACGAGATTATTTATATAATAGTCAAACTCCACAATCTTTTAGGTATAAAATTCTAAAAGATATATATTTAAGTAACAAAATTAAAAACACAACTGATGCATGTAGGCTTTTACTTGAAAAGCATGATTGTATCATTGGGATGGTTATTGGTGAATATGAAAATTTTAAAATTACAAATGATGTAGATTTAGAATTTGTTAATTTTTATTATAGTAAAACAATAAACACAAAATAACTATATGTTTTTATTAGCTAATTTTACTAGAATTTTTGAAGGTATGTTATATGTATATAACTTTGAAATAGTGAAATTTGTATATATAATTCTCTTAATAATAATCATTAATTTATTTTCTTTTTTATAAAATGAATTGATAGTTATTTTTCAAGCATCATCTACTGTATATGGTCTATAAACTTTAGTGTTTATTTTATCTCACCATGAAGCATTAGGATTTATCTTAAAAATACTTTCATTTGAAAATAAATCACATGATTTAACTATAAGGATATTTTTGTTTTTTTCTATATTATAACCAAATTCATTAAAAAGATATTTACTAAAAAAAATTGGCATAATTATTGTATGTTCATAATTTTCATTTTTATGTTTGTAAAAATGATTTAAACATTTTTCTAATATTGGTGAGTATTTGTTTTTTGAATAAAACATACCATTTCAAAAATAGTACATTCTTTCAAGAACAAAACAATACTCAAATTCATTTATTGTGTTTATAAAAGCATTAAAGTTATCGATGTTTATTTCACACCCTGAATCAATGTATATTCCACCATTATTATATATTTTATATGTTCTATACACATCAGAACATAATGCATATATTTTGTTTTCATATGCTTTTTTATAATATGCAAAATTATTCATTAGATATTCATGATCAAATTTAGAAGGCCCTAATTCAATTTCTCAATTTTTTAACAATTTATTTCAACGGTTTATTTTTGATAATAATTGTTTTTTTTTATTTTCATCACCTAATCAAAACATATAAATTTTTTTATCCATAAAAATCCTTACTATTTTTTTGGTAAACAAGAATGTAAAAAATTCAATATATTAATTTCAAGAAAATATTTTGTATATATTTTTTAGAATTTTGATAAATTTTTTTTTGATCAATAAGTAATTGTTTCTTTTGAAAATTAGTTATTGAAAATTCATTAAATACATGAAAATAATAATTAAAATTTGTAACATAAATTTTTTTAAGAGAATTTGTTACTCTAAAAAAATGTTCTAAATCTTCAGATAAAATTCTTTGATTTATAAATAGATTATTTTTTAAAAAAGTTTTATTGTAAATATGTGTAACACTAGTTATAGTAGTATAGTTTTTTATAAAAAAGACATATAGTAAATAAAAATTTAGTGATTTAAAATATTTATTTTTTTTAATTGTAAAAAGATTTTTTTCTTGACCATTGTTGACTTTTGTTATACCAACTCTTATTAAATCAACATCAATATTATTTACATAAATGTGGTTAGCAAAATTGTTTAATGTTTCAATATCAACTTTGTCATCTGCATCAATAAAAATCAAATACTTAGAACTAGAAAAATTTATCCCAATATTTCTAGTTATTGATAATCCTAAGTTTTTTTCATTTCTAATGAAAAAAACTTTGTTAAAACTTTCTTTTGGTATGTATTTTTTTTGTTTTTTATTAGAAAAATCATCAATTATAATTAAATCAAATAAATCAAAATTTAATTTGTAAAAATTGGAAAGCAATATTTCTAACTTTTTATTAGCATTGTAGCTTGGTATAATTATTGAAAATAATTTTTTCATATTTTTAATTTTATAATACAATATTTAATATATGAAAATTGTTTTTATTGGTGCAGGGTATGTTGGATTAATTACTTCATTAGTATTAGCAACAAAAAATAAGTTAGATGATTTTTGTGTAATTGATTGTGATTTAGATAAAATAAAAAACCTTAAAAATGGTAGATCTCATTTTTATGAACCTGGTTTAGATGAATTATTGATATCTACAAATAACATTGAATTTGGTTGCAACTACAATGGAGTGGTTGATGATGCAGATATTATTTTTATATGTGTTGGAACACCGATAAATAAAGATGGTAATTGAAATTTAAGTTATTTGTATAGTTCAATTGATGAAATTTTTAAATACAATAAAAAATGTGAACTTGTGATAAAATCTACTGTACCAATAGGAACATGTAAAAAAATAAAACAATATATTTTTGAAAAATTTAATGTCAGAATAAATGTAATTAATAACCCTGAGTTTTTGTCACAAGGTAGTGCTATAAATGATACTTTATTCCCAAATAGAATAATAATAGGTAATGATACTAATGAAAAACCATTAACATCAAAATTATATAGTTCATTTAAAAATATTTTATACATGGCGACAGATGCATCAGAAATGAGCAAAATCGCAGCTAATAATTTCTTAGCAACGAAACTATCTTTTTTTAATGAAATTTCTAATATTTGCAGAATTAACAATATTAGTGTTAATGATGTAATAGAATCTATGAAATATGATGATAGAATTGGTAATAAGTATATGACTCCAGGTGTTGGTTATGGTGGTTCTTGTCTTCCGAAAGATACAAAATCTTTGTGTCAATGAAGTAAAGAAAATGGATATGATTCTAAATTAATCAGTGCTGCAATTGAAGTTAATGAAAGTCAAAGACTAATTCTTATAGATTTAATGAAAAAAAATGCATTAAAAAAAATCAATAAAATTTCTATTCTTGGTTTAACATTTAAGGAAGATACTGATGATATAAGAGACTCATCATCAATTGAAACTATTCATAAATTACTTGATTGCAATAGCAATTATAGTATAAAAGTTTATGATCCAAAGGGTATGGAAAACACTAAAAAAATTTTTTTAAATAAAATAGAATATGCTAATAGTTTGTTAGATTGTATTACTGGTGCTGATGCAATTTTAATTTTCACAAAATGACAGGAATTTTTTGATTTAAATGATTTTGATTTAGATGAAATTCTAACTAAAGATTCATTGATTGTTGATGGACAAAATATTATAACAAGAAAAACCACAAGCGTTAAAGTTGTAAGGTTAAATTATTAATGAAAGATATTATTTTAACAATAGTTGTTTCTACATATAATAGACCACTTTTTTTATCAAAACTTATAGATTCAATAGATTTTTCTAGTAAAAAAATTGAATTGATTATTATTGATGATAATTCAACTGTTGATTATATTGTTAATACCAATAGATTTATCAAATATTTCAAAAACAAAAATAGTAAACATAAATTTTATAATTTTTTGTTTTATAGACCATATTATAGTGGTAAATATGTTTGTTTAGTAGATGATAAGGATATCTTTGAATATCAAAAAATCCCTGATTTAATAAATATTCTTAGTTGTTCGGATTCAAAAATTGTTGCATTCGATTATTACAATAATAATAAAATAATTGGAAAAAAATTTACTGTATCTAATTTCTATGAATTCAGATATAAGAAATGTTTTTATGGAGATAAATTCATTTTATTTAGACATGATGTTATAGATAATTTTTTATTTGATTTCAATTCAATAGGTGATGATGTTATAACAAATTTTGATTTAATAATTGAGGAAAATATTTTTGAGAAAGCAGATTATTATGATTTGCATGTTATTAATCACAAGTATTTAAAAGGAGGAATTACTGACAATAATTTATCATATAAAAGAAATAATGAAAAATATAGAAAAATTTTATATGAAAAACAAATGAAAAATAAATCATGTTTAAAGTATAAAATATTGAAATCATTTGAAATATTTTTAATTTATAAGAAAATTCAAATTAATATTCCATATCAATATAAAATTATTTTTTTAATTATGAGATTATTTTTTGTGTTTTATTTCATTGAAAAATATTATATTTACAAACTAAAAAAAGTTACTAGTTTATAATATAAAGTATTGTTTTTTATTGTAAGAGGATTACAAAGCTATGATATTGTCAATAATAGTTGTTTCATATAATAATGATCATTTATTAAGTAGATGTTTAAATTCTATGGTTGATTTATTACAAAACAGAAAAATTGAAATAATAGTTATTGATGATGGGTCTAAAATTAATCAACTTGACTATATACCTAATGAGTTTGCTTGTTGCCCTAATTTTAAAATTATAAGACAAAAAAATAAAGGTTTAGGTGGCGCAAGAAATACTGGTATAAACAATGCAACTGGTAATTATATTTTATTTGTTGATGGAGATGACTATTTCATTCAAGATAAATTTTCTATCTTTTATGATAAATATAGTGAAGTTTTTATGAACAGTAATATTGATCTAATTAAATGAGGGATGTTAATAAATCGTGAAAATAAAATAAGAATTTCTTGTCCTAAATATAAATTTTGTAAAAACAACAATGAATATATTAAGTACACATATTTTCTAAATGAGTATTTATGAAGTTCTTGCACATTTATTATTAGAAGAGAATTGTTAATTAAGAATAATATTTATTTTGTAGAACGTTCTTTTTCAGAAGATTTTGATTTTATGTGTAAACTAAATCCTTTCATTAAAAATTGTATTTTAACAAATGATGTTGTATATTATTATGATAATAATAATCAGATGTCAATTACAAACTATAAGAAGGAACAAAACTTGAATGATTTTTCATTATTTTTCAAAAAACATTTTTCTGAGTCTAATTTTTTATTTAGACTATTTCTAGTGATATATTGATTATCAAATAAAAATCGATGAAAATTACTAGAATTGAGAAAAGTGATTTGATATTTACTATTCCTACCACTTCTATTATTTTTTAATTTAGGACCGCTAAACTTTATTAATTTTTTTAAATTTGTTTTTAAAAAAATAATAAAATAGGTTTATTTATTATATATAATTGTTATATGTCAATAATTAATGTTTATTGTTGAGTTAAATGATATATTGTCTCAAAGAATCTTTGGTTACTTAGTATGTTTTTTAACAATAAAAAAAGCAAAAAAAAAAAAGATGGTATATCAGTATGCATTAGAATAAATAGTGATTTTTATGTTGAATTTTTAGAAAGAAATATTCAAGTTATATATGACTTAGTTGATGAAATATTGATTCATTATAATTCATTAGAAAATGAGGAAAAATTTTTAGAAATAGTTAACAAATTTTCAAAAATTAAGACAAAAAAATACCCAAAATTTTTAGATTTTGTGAAATACACAAATGATTTTATTGATGAATACAACTACTCTTGATTACTTATTTTAGATGGTGATATTTTTTTATTAGACGATGAAATGAGGGAATGTTTAAAATCTATTAGAAAATCAAAAAAAAATGTCATTCATTACTATTCAGGAGTTAATTTTTTTATCCAAAATAATCAAATACTTTTTTCTAATCTTAAATCAACTGAAAACTTTTATATGAGACCATTTGTAGGTGCAGGAGATTTTTTATGCTTTTGTCCTCAATATGTTAGATGCAAAGAAATAATGAAATATGATAAAAATTTCAAAATGATAGAAAAACCATTGGCTCAATCATACAATTCAAGTTTTAATTATGTAATTCCTACCTATAAAATGAGGGCTAAGTGTTATGGTATTTGTTTTGTTCATTTATCATTTTTGTACTTAGAAAACAAATATAACGAAATTCTAGATTCAACTATACAAAAAAATGAAATATTGACAAATCAAAAGAAAATCTCAATTTCATTGCAAACATATAGAACAAAGTGGTTTTACAAAAAGATTGTTTCACTATTAAATGACAATACAATCAAAAAAATTTATGATTTGAAAGATGAAATACTATCAAAATGAAACCATTATTACGAAAAATAGTAATGTATAATTAAATGGTATCTATGTCTAAGATTTTTTTTGGTATTGTTGCATTTGGTTCATATAAGCATATTATTAAAAATTTGCATTTTTATTTTAATAAAGAAAATGAGTATGTCATTCATTATAACAAGAAATCATCTATATTAAATTATCTTATTCTTAAATCAAAGTTAAAAGAATTAAAAAATGTTAAAGTGGTAAGATGAAATAAAGTCTATTGAGGAACTTATTCCATAATTGATACACATATTAAATTGATGAATTATTTTCTTTCTACAAGCAAATGTGACATCTTTTGTTCTTTAGATAATTTTGCAATACCTATAAATATAAAAAAAATATTGAATACAACTGATGACACTATTTTTTTAAATCTTAATCAATCTGATAAATGCGTTTTTGGTGAAAAACATAAAACTATTTATAATAAAAAAATTAATCTTAAAGATAACTATTGTTATCATAAATATTATAAATTGCTTGATAAATATTATTACTATGCTGGGGGAAAAAAATATATTTATTACATAATTATTGCTTTCTATAATTTGTTTTTAAATCCAATAAATTTTTTGTTGTTTTTATGTACTCTCGGAAAAAAAGGTTCAATAATCGAAATGAATCCTTTTTCAAATAAAATAGATTATATTGATTTTGAAATCAAAAATCCAATGACTATATCTGGCCAATTTGTTTTAACAAGAAATCAAGTATCATACATGTTGAATAATAGTTTATTTAAAAAAATGTTAAAATTTTCTAAGGATAAATGTTCACCTGAGGAATGGTTAATACATAATTTTTGACTAAATCAAAAGATTTTAAAAAATAATGTAGGTATTCTTTATATTAACAAAGATATAACTAATTTATCAAGTATTAAAAATATGGATTTAAGTGATATTGTTTTCATTAGATATAGGAATATATGAAATTCAAACCTAATTGAACTATTGGCAGAAAACAAAACATATTCAAAACATTAATAATTATATTTTTTTTCTTGTTCAATCAATTCTTCAGGTGTACCAAGAGGAATAACATCATTTTTATCTATGATAATCGGTTTTATTAACATTCCATCATTTATTGCAAAATTGTAAGGTAAGTTTTGCATGTACTCACCATTGGTAGTTAAATTATTGCTAATTAATTTCTCAAAATTTTTAACCATAGTTTTACCTTTTTTTCAAAAATATCAACCAAGTAGAGCAACATCAGTTATTGGTTTCTTATCTGCAATTTCAATAATTAAATCATTTTTAATTCTAACATATGATCAATTACAAGAATTTTCATTTTTAAAAACTAATAATGATCCATCATAGTTAATTGATTTATTAATGAAATTATCAATATCTATATTTGCTAGTTGGTCACAATTAGCAGATAAAACCATTGCATCATTATTGAACAAATGTTTATATTCTAAGATGGTACAAACAGTTCCATTTGTCTTATGTTTGATCGGTAAAAATTTCACATTATTATATTTTGATTCTAAAGTATTAATAATATACCTATAATCCATAATATGCTTTTCTTGCATTAATATAAAAATGTTCGTATCATATTCTTTACTAATGAAACCAATTATAATATTTTCTATAATTGTTTTATTTTTAAAAATTATAAAAGGTTTTAATGTATCATACCCTGCTAGTTTGAATCTTTTACCATCGCCACCTGCAGGAATAACAATGTTTAATTTATTTTTCATAATATAAATATAGCAAAAAAAACAAAAAATTTTTATTTTCCTTATATTATTTATTTAATAACAATTATTGAATATTTATTGAAAAATGATAATTTATAATGCTAATAAAAATGAATTTTTTGATCATGTAAAACGAAATCAAATTGCCAATATAATTAAAGATAATTTCATTGAAAAAGGTATATCTGGTGGTAGTGAAAATGAAATTAGTTCTTGATATAATTCATTAAATTTTATGAAAAATATTTTGGACACTGAGCAAATACCAAATGATA
>CASEIK010000080.1 GCA_949288005.1 uncultured Mycoplasmataceae bacterium
TGTTTCTTTTTTTGAAATTAGAAATATTAAATTCAGTTTTTAGAAAATCTTGTTGTTTGATGAAATTATTGCTTTTAGGTTCTAAATCAATAGCAAGAATATTGTTTTTAACATCTACTCCTAATTTATATAATCCATCAATAAAATTACCTGTTCCAGCACTTGGTTCAATGAAAAAATATTGATTAGGGTTTTGTTGTAATGAATAAAAGCAATCAAATAATATTTTCAACACTTGATCAACAACTTTTGGATTTGTATAAAATTGGTCTAATTCGTTATTTTTCATACTCTTCTCCTAATTTATTTAAATAGTTAAATACTTCTTCCTCTCAATGATTATTTTTACTAAAATCAAAGATTGTTTGATAATTACTGAAAAATCTTTACCAGATTCAAAATTTTTTCTTTCCAAATAATCTATTCTAATTTTTGGATATAAACCAAATGGATTATTTAATTCATTATTTAGCTGTAATTTCATTAAGCTTATTTTAGCTTCTAACTCTTGTAATCTTTTATCTTCATCAAAATCACTAAAATAATCTATATATTCATCTCTAATTTGAGGACTTAAATAATCACTACCAATAAAGAAAGTTAAATTATTAGGATTAGCAAATAAATAAATTGTATTTGCTTTTGGAATATTAGAATTTCATTTTGGTTTTGATTTATCATTATTATGTGTTGAATATTTTATCTCTAATGGGATGATTCAATTTTTAGTCATAATTAAGAAGTCAGGAAAGTTTTGACTACCAAATGGTTGATATATATATGTATATATATATCACTTTGAATAAAGTTCTTAAAAATGTTAGAAATTGGTTCAATATTTTTTTTATTTAAAACTAAGCTTCTAATGTCTTTTTTAATTTGTGTATATTGATTGTTTTCAAGATTGAAAATTTCTTTTAGATTATTGTTTTGTTGTTCAAACGAAGAACTAATAAAACCATTTTTACTTAATTCAGTCATTATTTGTTCTTCAAATAATTTTCCTACTGGTCCAAATGAAGATTTGTTTTTTAAATTTTTAATTACTTGAATAAAATTTCTAATTCCTAAATCCATATTGCAATTGTAATTGAATTATTAAATATTTGAAAAAAATATCTAAAAATAACTTGTTTTTCATTGCTTCTAATGTGCTTTTTGCTAAAAAGTTTCAAAATTGAAACCTTTTGCAAATTATTCTTGATTTTTGGGTTATTGTGTAATTAAGTAACACAAAGGAGAAAAAAACAATGGAAAATAAAATTGAATTATTAGCAAATTCAATTGTATCAGCATCAAGCAATAGTTCAGGAGGTTTTGGTGCTTTTGCAGTATTAAAACCTTTACAAGAAGCAATAGAAAGCAATCCTGCATTTGGTGGAGTTATATCTGAAACTACAAATACAATATTAGGTATTTTTGATATTGTTATCATTTGTGGAATGGTAGCAACTGTTATCTTTGCAATATGAGGATTTGTAAGATTTTACTTTAAATATTTTAGAGCAAATGACGAAACAGTTGATTACAAAGCAGCAGAAGCAAAGAAAAAGAAAGAACTTAAAAATACAATTATTGCAGTTTCTGGTTTAACTATTATTTTCATTCTTTTACCAATTATCGTAATGGTTATTGGATTCATACTTCAAGGAGCTTGAGGAGCGTAGATGGGTGGAAAATTATTAGGAATTGGTAAGATCATTGCAACACCAACGGGTTTAATGATTATATCTGTAATTTCAATAATATTGACAGGGTTTAATCCATTAATATTATTGTTTGATTTAATAATTAAATCTATTAATATATTGAGTGGTAATGCTTTAATTCAAGCAGCTATTAATGGTGTATTTACACCAGATTCTCCTATTTTTATTGTATATATTACAATTTTTGTTGTTTCTTTCTTATTACTTATCTTCAAATTGATTAAAAATAGTTTAAGTGATATAGCAATAGGTTCTGATTTTGGAAATGCTGGTAAAGAAAAAGTACAAACATTTTCCAAAAGTAAATTAAAGTGAATTGCTGTATGACTAATTTCTTGAATTACCTTACCTTTTGCTTTTGGAATATTAATGTATGTTATTAATCTTTTTGCAAATTTATTCGCTTTAACACCACTTTCAATTAATAATATATTTATATTTACTACTGAAGATTGAAAAACATCTGTAGCATCAATGCATCAAACCATTAGCACACAAGCTAATATAGTTGAAACTTTCCTTAATACTTTCTTCCCTAAAGATATATCTAAAGTAGAACTACCTAATTGACTTTATAATCAAGGCGTTGAATTGGATACATGAAAGACATTTTTAGGTGAATTAGCTAAAAATACAGATGCAATAGCTTATAAAGAATCAATGGAAACTTTATTGTCTAAAATGAATGTTTTATTAGAAACTGCACCTATTTGAAATGTTGATGCTAATAGATTAGTTCAAATGCCTTTAAGTGAAACTCAATCATTAATTAATGGTTTAATTAATAAAATAAATGATATTAATGGTTTCATAAATGGAAATAACATTCCTTTTGCTAAATTAGAAGTTGGTATTAATACAACTTTAAATTCTCCAATATTTGGGAATATATTTACTGGTAATGCTGAATTAATGAACAAGATAACAAGTTGCACATTGAACAATGCTAATCTTGTTAAAGCTATTCCTGATGTTATAGTAGATGCATTTAATAAGTCAAAATTAACAGGTATTGCTAATTTTGGGTTTGAAGGACAATCTATTGAAAATAATGAAATTACTTTTAGACCTGAGAGATTAACGTTGTCTTTAGCTTCTTCTTTATATCAAATGCCTATTTATAGTTATTCTATGAATGCATTTGCAAGAGGAACTGCAAATATTCCAGTAATTGGTATTATAGTTTCATTATTTGATAATGTGTCTTGAGTGTTGTCTAATCCAATCAACCTTATTGATTTAATTGTATCTACAACTGCGTTAGCTTTTTGTTTTACAACATTCTTTTCAATAACAATTATGTTTGCTGTAAGAATCTTTGATTTCTTCTCTGCAATTATAACAGCTCCAATGGCTGCAATTTCTGGATTAAATGATAATGGTGAAAAATTCCAAGTTTGATTCAAAACATTCTTTGGAAAAGCATTAATTGTATTTATAGTTTCACTCGCTATTTCTATTTTTGTAATTGTAATTGATATTAGTGCTGGTATTTTAGTTAAAGATGATATTGTAAATGGAGCAAATATTTCAAATAGCATAATTCTTAATTTATTGAAAAAATTCTTAATGTTAGTTGTAGCTATTGCTACTTGTAGCGGTATGTTGGAATTTATAGGTTGATGTTCTCAAATCTTATCATTTGATAACAAAGTTGGTAAATACTCTAACAACTATACAAGACAAACAATAAGAGGTGAAATGGGAACATTTAAAAAACAATTTGAACACAGTGCATTAACTACATTCTCAAAGAAAAATATAATGAGAGCAAAACAAGCAATTTCAGGAGGAGAATAATTATGGAACACATTGCAAAACCATTAAAGAATAATAAGAAAAACCAATTATTATTCGGTTTAGGTGTATGAGATATATTAGTAGGAGTAATTATAATTGTACTTTTTGCAGCAATTTGAATTCCTTTATTAATGAATAAAGAATTCATTATAGCTTTAGTGATTATAGCTATTAGTTTCTTGTTAGCTGCAGTTATGAATCTTAAAATAGGTGATTTTAGATGTTATACATATATTTATCATTATTTAAGATTTTTAACAACTAAAATGAGAAATAAAAATATTAATTATGTTGAAGAAACTAAGAACAATGTTATCAAATTAAGAGATAACGCTGGTTCTATCTATGAATTTTATAGAATTAAGGGTAAAGATGTTTCTTTATTAAATTAAGAAGATTTCTTACTTTTAGCTAAGAAATTAGGTTATTTTTTTAAAGAAAACAACCAAATTGATTTATTAAAAATTGATGGAAAAATTAATCTTAATAAAATTAGTGAATACATAAAAAGCATTAAGGTGCAAAAGAAATTAAAAGATGAATTAGAAAATAACCTTGTGATGATTGAAAAACTAAAGAATAATCATTTAAATTCTACACAACCTAAATATTTCTTATGCTTTCCAAAGAAATCAATGGATGCTGATGTTAATTCAAAAGTACAAGAAATTAAAGCTTCATTAAATGAAGCTGAATTAGATTTAGTACCTGTTAGTGAAGATGAAATGAATGATATTAAAGATAGATTATATTTTGAAGATATAACTGTTGATGAATATTCAAAATATTTGAAAGTTAAATATAACTCAATTAATGAACTAACAAATGAAGAAATAGAATTAAGAAATTCAATTGTTAGAAATGTTCAATTTACATTTAGAGATAATTATTATTATTTAGGAGACGAAGAAAAATTTTATATTTATTCTCAAGATGAAGAAAAGTGAAATGAAATTCATTATTCACCATTTGATGTTTTAGAAAAAAAAGATAAATATATGGCTTTCATTTCAATTAAGTCATTACCTACAAGAGTTGATGATTGCTGATTAGCAAAATTATTTAACATTAAAGGGATTGATGTTAATTTTAAATTAAAAAATATTGATATTAAAAACATTGATAAAGAATTAACAAGAGTAATTGGATCTTGTGAAGAACGTTTAGAACATTTAAATAATTCTAATGCTGTTAAATTTAGAAAAGTAGAAGAAGAATTAATGGGTTATGAAGCTTTAGCTTCTGCATTAGCTGATGGTGAAGAAATAAAAAATATTTCTTGTATTGTTAAACTTGAAAAAGATAATCCTAAAGATCTATCAAATGAAATTAGAAATATTGCTAAAATCTTAAGAAGACAAGGATTTGAATTTTCAAGATTACAATTTAAACAATTTGATGCTATCAAAGAATTTTTTGCTAATGAAACAGTTGGAGTAAAAACAAATCCTATTGAATGTTTAGATTACATTCTTGGTTATGGATATCCATTTATTCAACAAGAATTAATTGATAAACAAGGTTTATATTTTGGTTTAGATGAAAACGAAACTCCTGTGTTTATTGATTGAAAGAAAATGGATATGTATAAAAACTCATCTTCAATGATCTTATTAGGAAAAACTGGTTCTGGTAAATCTACAACTACAAAAAGAATTATTAAGAATCAAATGTTAAGCAATGAATATAAAATATTTGTTATTGACCCTGAAAATGAATATGGTGATATGTTTGAAGAATTTGGTGGAGAAAGAATTACAATGGGAGATGAAAAGAAAATCATTAATCCATTTGATTTAAATTTACCAAAAGATTTCAATGATGAAGAATTTTTCGAAGCTGTTAAAAACAAAACTATTTTCTTATCTACTTTCTATAGAATTATCTTTGATAAAAAAATCAATGAAGAAAATATTGAATGATTAATTCAAAAAACCAACGAGTTATTATTAGCTACTAAAAACAAAAAAGAAATTACATTTAGCGATATTTACAAATATATTAAAAAATATGAAGCAAAGAAAAATGTAATTGAGCAATTTGGTTATTATTGTAAATGTGTGAAAGGTAATAAAGGAACTACATGGGATTCAAAAACAACTATTAATTTAAACAACAATTATATTGTCTTTGAATTTAGAGAATTATTATCCCGTTCTGGAGCTACAGCTGATGGGATTGCACAAATTTATATTGTACTTCAATATCTAAATAACATTGTTTTAAATAATAGGGTTAAAAATCATAGATATATTAACATCATTATTGATGAAGCACACTTATTAGTTGATCCTAAATATATTCAAGTTGTGCAATTCGTAACTGAAATGTATAAACGTATTAGAAAATATAATGGAATGATGACTTTAATTACACAAAATGTATCAGATTTCTATAAACCTGAAATTAAACAATATTCAACAAACTTAATTAACAATGCTTTTTATATCATTGCACATTCCATTAAATCTCAAGAAGTACCAATGCTTGATGAGTTAATGGCTGAAGTTGGAGGATTAAAACAAGCTGAAAAAGAATTCTTAACTTCGTCATCATTTGGACAATGTATATTGATTTATAATAGAGCAAGAACTAAAATAAAAGTACATAAATAATAATATAGTTATTTTAGAGAGATAGGAGGAATTATGCTACCATTATGAAAACCATTATTAACCTTAAAAAACAAAAATAATCCAGTTATTTTCACAGAATTAGAAGATAAATATTCTACTGATGCTGAAATTAAAAAACTTGGTAGAACAAAAGTATCAGATGAACATCCTTTTGTTATTTTTTATGATGATAATGAAGATTGCTATTACTATCTAAAAGCAAGAAGTTTTTATTATCATTCAAATAAAACTATAACCAAAAATGAAAAACCTTGAGAAGTTATGGTTAAAAGAACTGAAAACTTTGGATTGTTCGCTATGGACTCTCTTGTAGATTGTTCTCAAATTTTCAAATGTAACAGAGAATTATTAGAATCATTAATTGATACTAATGATGATTATTATAAAAATACAGACATTTTAAATAATCATTACATTAATAAAATCAAAGAAATAACTTTAAATTGTATTATGCAAGTTCCTCCATATTTATCTATAATTGAAGTTAAATTAAATAATAATGGTGAAACGTATGCTAAATCATTATATTTATGTGAGGAAAAAATAAACGAAATAGAAGAACAAATAAAAGAATATCCAGTTGATGTTAATATTGATTTAGATTTCTATGTTTCAAAAAAAGATAGTAAATATAATGAAGAAAGATTGAGATATCAAAATGGTATCAATTTTTGTGAAATGTTTTTAAATGAATATTTCCCAAATCTTTTAGAAGAGTTTAAGAACATACAAGAAATTAATCAAGATAATTCTCAAAATCATCAAGGAGGTCAAAAATGTTAGAACTATGAAAACCGATTAAACCTTTAAATGATAAATCAAGACCATTAATTTTTAATGAATTAGGTCAATCATATGGAGGTAATAAATCATATAGACCATTTATTATCTTCTATGATGATATAGATGATTCTTATTATTACATTAAAGCACAAGACAAATTCTATAAAGATGGAAGAGTTAAACAAATAAGAAAAGGTGAGATTGAAATAAAACAAACTATTTCAAGTGAAGGTTTATTCACAAAAGACTCTTATGTTGATTGCTCACAAATTTTTAAATGTGATAGAGAATTATTAGAATCATTAGTTGATAAAGAAGATAAATTATATCTATCTACTTTTAAATTACCAGAAAATGATATTATGAGATTAAAGGAAACTATTTTAGATTGTATATTTGCAGTTCCTCCATATTTATCTATTGTTGAAGTTAAACTTGATGAATTAAATCAAACATTTGGAGAATCGTTATATTTATGTGATGAAAAATTTGATGAAGTGTTAAATAAGATTCATAGTGACTATTATGATGATGATAATATTCACGATATAAATGATTTAGTTTCATCTAAAGATGCTAAGTTTTCTTTCCAAAGAGCGCGTTTCAATAATGGTATTAATTTCTGTGAAATGTTTTTAAATGAATATTTCCCAAATCTTTTAGAAGAGTTTAAGAATGTTCAAGAACTTGATAATAATGAACAACAAAACTCAGGACAAAAAAGGTAAATATGTCTAAAAGAACTAAAATATTTCTTATTGTCATTGTCTCTATTTTCTTATTAGCAGCTATCGGAGTTGGTAGTTATTTTATATATCAAAATATAGTTTCTAATAAAACTGAAAAGAAAATTAATGAACCAACTATTGATAGTAATAGTTTAATTAAATTTCAAACTGATGAAGAATCAATAGCAAGAGCTATTCAATTTAATGTAGAACAAGCTGATTGTGGTTTAATACAAGTTAGTAAGGACAATAATTTTAAAACTATTAATGATAATTTCAATATTTTAGTTGATGCAGGAGTTCCTAATGGAGCTTCTAAAAATGTAAAAGATAATTTGATAAATTGTATTAGTGATTACAATGTTAAAAATATTGATTTGATTGTAATTAGTCATTTTCATTTTGATCATATAGGAGCATTGAATGAATTATTAAATAGCAATTCATTCACTTTTGATAATTCTAATGTTTTATTTAATTGAGATGAAATTAAATATTTTGGAGAGAAATTATCAGCTACTTCTAAAAATGTATTAAAGTCATTAAATGATAAAAAAATTAATTTTATTGATAATAATCAAATAGCTACAAGAGAAAACAATAATTTGGTTGATTTTGGAAATAACAATTATTTTTCTGTTATATCAGGTGGTTCTGCACCAAATGATAAGAATAATCAAAATGCTTGAAGTGTTGTAACTAAATTTAATTGAAACAATCAATCAATACTATATACAGGTGATTTAGCCGGTAGTAAGAATGATGCTAATTTCTTTAGAAATGTTATACCAAGCAAAAATTTGAATCAATTATCATCAATAATTCTAAAAAGTCCTCACCATGGTAGTTCTACTGAACAAAGTAATAATGTTGAATTCTTAAAATTGGTAAATCCTAAATATGTATGAATAAGTGCAGGTAGTAATGATAAATATACACTTCCAGATGTTACAGCATTAAATAATTATCTACAAATAGGAGTGTTGGAAGAAAATATTTGAGGGACTTTACCGTTTGGTAAAACATTAGATGAAATAAGAACACAAAATCCAAATATGACTAAAGAACAAATCCAAGAGATTTATAATAAATGGATTCCACTTAATGAATGAGTTATTAATCATCCATTAGCTAACAATCAAAATCAAGGTTTTAATAATATCATTCAATATTTTTAGTTTTTTAATATTTTACAAATTAAAGGTATTTAAAAAATAATTCAATTTTTGTTACTTTTAAGATGCTTTTTGCTAAAAAGTTTCAAAATTGAAACCTTTTGCAAATTATTCTTGATTTTTGGGTTATTGTGTAATTGTATATGAGAAGAACAAATAAAAAATGAAGAATTAAAACACCTAATCAACATAGAACCTATGGAGAAAAGAGAAATAGGGATTTTAAGGTTCAAATAAATGATTGGGAATTAGAAAAAGAACAAGATGAAATTGAAGAAAATGAAAATTTATTTTCTCGTTAATTTTGAATTGTTAGGAATAAAGAATGATTGTAGATGTAATAAAAAATTATGTTAATTTATCGAAAAAAGGTAATGCGTATGTTGGGTTATGCCCATTTCATAATGATACAAAACCTTCTTTAGTAGTAAGTGAAAATAAAAAATGTTTTAAATGTTTCGCTTGCGGTGAAGGTGGAAGTGATATTAAGTTTGTTGCTAAAATGGAAAACATTTCATTTAATGAAGCAAAGCATAAAATTAATAATATTTTAGGATTTGAAAAATATACATATAACTCTAACGAAACTAATAAAAAGGAAATTAAATATCATGGATTATTAGAAAAATATTCATCATTAACTAAATTATTTTTAACAAGTTATAAGGAAGATACATCCGGAATAAATTATTTAATGAGTAGAGGTATTAATCTTGAATCAATTGATAAATATAATTTGGGATACACACCAAATCATAAAAATTTACTTATTGAATTAATCAATAATAATTATGATGGTAAAGATTCATCCACAGGTTTAATTTATTATGGTTTATCAAATATTTCAGCACAAGGTGAAATCATTTCATCTTTTCAATCAAGAATAATTTTTCCAATAATTAATAGAAGCAAACAAATAGAAGGTTTTACAACAAGAGACATAACAAATAAAGCTGAAGCTAAATATTTAAATTCACTAAATTTAAAGAAAGAAATTTTTTATGGAATTGATCAAATAAATAATGATGTTGATGCTATTTATATTTTTGAAGGCATTATTGATTGTATTATAGCTAATCAACTTGGTTTTAATGCTATTGCAACAATGGGAATTAATTATTCAAAAGATCAATTAATGTCATTAAAACAATTTAAAAATTTAAAACAAGTTTATATTTGTTTTGATAATGATAGTGCCGGATTTAATGCAAGTATTAATTTATTTAAAGATTTGAGACAATTAGATAAGAGAATTACAATTGGATTTATTGATTATTACAACATTAAAGAAAAAGATATTTGTGATATCAATTTGAATCATCCAGAGCTTGCTAAATTTTTATTAAATAATTGTGTAGATCTTAATGTATTTAAATTAAATCATTATCTAAATGAATGCGATCCTAAAAAAACTAATGATTGATTGTTTATTGATAATGAAATAAACATTAGTAAATCAATATTTAAAAACATCATAATACAAAGATTAGAAGAAAATGGATTTGATAATATTGTTTTGAAATATTCAAACAATAGAATCTATGATTTTTTATATGAAAATCAAGAATTAATATCTGATGATTTAAAAGATAAATTGAACAATGAATTTAAAATAAATCTTACAAAATAATGCTTTTTGCTAAAAAGTTTCAAAATTGAAACCTTTTGCAAATTATTCTTGATTTTTGGGTTATTGTGTAAATATACAAGCAAAAATTAAGGAGTAATGTATGGAAAATATTAAAGATAAAGTAATAATGATTCAGTTAGGTCAATTTAGAAATAGTTCTATTGATGAAGAATATTGGGAAAAACTTGGATTTCCTATTGTGAAATCACAAGAAGAATTAGACAATTATGATTGAAAAAATTATAAAACAATTTATGTAACAATTTATAGCCATTCTGGAATCTCATATAGAGTTCAAAAAAATGATTATAAATTACAACCTTGAGATGAAGTTTTAGGTTATAAATTTTTTGTTAATACACAAGATGAAGAAATTTTTGATGAATTTGCTGATAAATTACATAATTATTTTAAAGATTTAGAGTGTGCTACTGAAGAATACGGATTTGAATTTGATGATTATTTATTTTGAGATGATATTGAAAATGATTTAGGAGCAAGAGAAATAATCGTTGCTGATATGAAAATTAAACATTATGAACTACCAGAAGATCTTACTATCGGGGAAATTGATGGTTATATTGAAAATAAAATAGACAAAGCTATTGAGTCAAGAGATGAAGATTTTAAAAATAGATATTTCGATAAAATGCATGATTACCATAATGCTTTAAGAAGTGAATTATATTGATCTGGTGCTGATGAAACAATAACATTTAAAGAATCCTTTGGAGAAATTATTGATAAGTTGAATGAAGAACAAACTAATGTTAAAAGAGGACAATAATGGATTATCAGTATTCAATTGAATCAAAAGCACAAAACTTTTGAAAAATATTTGAAATTCTCAAGAATGAAATAACAAATGATAAAGATTTTATCAATGAAATTATTGATATTGGTGAAAATTTAATTTGAGCTGATTATGAAGAGTTATATCAATATTGAAAATATTTAGCTAATGAAATATTATCATTAACTCCAATTGATTTTGATTTAGATAATTTAGATAAAGAAGAATACGAACAATGAAAAAAAGATTATGGTTATGATGAATTATTAGATGAAGTTGATAGTAAGTTATACGAACATTTAAATAATTTAAAAGAATTTAAACATTGTTATTTAGATAAGAAAATAACAACGGAACAATTTGAAGAATGCTTGAGAGATGTTTTGTTTAATGTTAGATCAAGAGAAAAATTTGATGAATGAATTGAATCTGTTATTGAACAGCAAAATTTGGATAATGCATTGGGTTCAAAAAATAATAAACAAAAGAAATAGAAGGAGCAATTTATGAAAGAAAATATAAAGAAGATAGAAATATTAAATGAAATTAAAGAACTATTTAAAGATGAATACAAATATATTCAAAATGCTAAAAAAAATAATAAAAATTGAAGAGTTGAATCTTATGATGTTGATACATTCATAAATAAGATTAAAGAAATTGAAAATGATAATTGAGAAGAAGTTGGTAGTGATGATACTTTATGATTTTTATTTGATGCTGATTATGATTTTTCAATTGAAAGATATGATGGTGTAATGGAATTATTTAATAATAAAGCATTTCCTATTGATTACGATGAATATGAATCAATTGATAACTTTATGAGAAATGTAAAAGATTGT
>CASEIK010000081.1 GCA_949288005.1 uncultured Mycoplasmataceae bacterium
TTATAATATATTCATTTATAGGTGTATTAGTTGAAGGCAAAACAATTTCAGTTGATATTTTACCATTATCATAAACAACATTGCTAACATATTTTTCTATTATTTCAGATTCGTTTAATAATGGTAATAATTCATTTACAATATTAGTTTCATTTCAATATGCAATATTAAAACCACTTAGTAAATTAGGGTTTAAATCCCAATTTTTTTCAGATATATCAGTTTTTGAAATTTCTAAAAATCCATCAAATGATTTTTTTAGATCAGTAGTACCAAATTTAATAGTTTCAGAGTCGGGATCTTGAATGTAAACATAATTCAATGTGAATGTAATCTCACAAGCACCTTTCTCAGTTTCATTTATATATTTAATTCTAGCGTTCCTAGTAAAATAATTAGCATCATTATATGTTGAAGGAAGGTTTTTGAAAATTAAACTTAATAGCTCAGTGTTTTTTCTTAAAACATCCATTAGAGCAGTTCCATTTTGTTTAATTAAGTTTTCGACAGATATGTCTGCAAGACTAGAATCTAATGACTTAACATTTAGCGGGTTCGAAGTAGCTTCTGTTTTTACATTTCTATTAAATCCAATAATTTTAACTTGTTGAATTAATGGATTTTTTTTATTATTATCAATGTTTTGCTTAGAAACTACAATACCATTTTCATCATAATAAGAATAAAGTTCTAGGTCAAAGGAAATGCTTGCATTACTAAAGTCAACAACAGGATATTTTACATTTAAGTAATCACTCATAATAGTGTCTTGTCTGATTGGGTAACTATTATCAACAAATTTTTCAATATTTTTTCTAATTATTGATGTCAAATTGTCTATATCCAATTTATTTTGTGGATTGTTATTGTTATCCTTTTTAACTCAATCAATTAAATTGTTTGATGTTTCACTACCATTTTCATTGATTAAATTAGTGTTTTTAACAACTGGAATAATAACAGTAGGAGTTGTTACTGAAAATCCTGTAATCATTGAATTAAAAGTAGTAATTTTTGATTCTACATAATTATTTTTGTTATCAAAGTAATAATTAACTAGTTGAACATCGAAAGATATTGTACCCAATTTGCTATTAACATTCGGATTTGTAATAATCAAGTTATTTTCATTTTCAAAGAAAACATTTGGAATATTTTTGAAAAATAAATTCTTGTTATTTACAACTAATTCTTTAATTTTATTAGTATTACGATTTGTATCATATGGGTTATAAACATCAGTTACTAGCATTGATCCAACCTGTTCTCTAAGATTCACTTCTTGAGTTACAATTGTTTCTTTAGCTACCTTAAAACCTGTAAATATAATATTCTTATTTTTATATAGATTAGGAGAATTTGCCTTAATCAAATCACCACTAGTATCATAGTATGTCTTAAGAGAAATACTCACTTGAATATATCCTTCTTTAGAATATTGTTGATCTATTGAACGGTCTATTTCATTAATTTCAAAATAGTTATCAAATAATTGTAATAATGTCTCAAAATTATTATTGCCAACATTATCTATTAATGTGTTTCGCAAATCTAATGGAATACCCATTTCATCTCTAAATATATTGATAATATTTTCAGGTCGAGATAACAAAATCGTTTTTAGTTTTTGCTTTCAATCATTTGAAAAAAGAATATCTAATGCAAAAGGCGGTGTGTTAGTAAACAGTAAATCAACTTCATCATTCAAAAAAGTTTCTTTTGTTTGTTTAAATCCAATAAATAAAATTGTATAATTACTTGAAATTTCTATTCCATCTGTTTTATCAAGTATTCCACCACTAATAGAAAAATGCAAATTCAATGCTCCATCTAAATTTGATGTTTTTTCATCCTTTAATGATTCTATCTTACCATCAGAAGTGAAATTAATTTTATTTTTTAAATTTTCAGTTTTTTCACCACCAATACCAAAATCATAAATAATATTTTTAATCATATCTATTGTTAGATATTTAAAAGCGTCTTTAGCTATAATGGTATTGAATTGAATACCATTATACTCAGTTAAAATAATACCTTCATTACTTTGAACAATGTATGCAGAATTTTGAACATCAACTTTTTGAAAACCATATAAAGTAGTAGTTAAAATTAAATTGTTTTCTGGTTTGTCTGCAACAACAATTAAACCATTTTCATCATTGTAGTATGAACTAATTTCCAATGTTAATTCTAATGTACCATTGACATCATTTGGAACACCTAAATATTCAACATTATTTTTTTGACGTAAATACGTTTTAAAAACAACATAGTTATTAATATACTCATTGATAGGCGCAGTTGGAGAAATAAAACCATGATTATTATTTGTAGCATCAATTAATGCTTGCTTAAGTGTATTTGCACTAGTTGAACCTTGTACAACAAATTCAGAAGCTTTTTGGTTTATTGTTCCACTAATATCAATAGATGAATATATTGTTGTAGATTGAATAATATCAAAACCATATATTACAATTGTAAAAATACGGAAATCATTGGCATTTGTAGTTATTTTTTTGCCGTTTAAATAATATGTCCCTGATACTTTTACATCTAATGTTAATTCTCCAGTTAAATCATTAATATAACCTTTGTTTAAAGCATCATTTCTACTAGTTACAACCTCTATTTTGGTTAAGGAGTTATCTTGTTCATTGAAAGGATTGACAATAATGCTGTTTATGGGTGTAAATAGATTATTTAATAGATTTTCATAATTCTTTTTTTGCTTTATTGAATCAGGTTCATTAATGTTAAAATCTGAAACCTTGCCCTTAAAGAAATTTGGCAAAATTTGAAATTTACCCTCTTTAATATAAGTGGTTTTATTTGATTCATCATTTTCATAATTGAAAGAAATTGTTCTTAGATTATTGTGATTTGCTTGCATATTTTTTCCAAAAGAAAAAGTACCAATTTCTTGTCTGAAATTTTCATTACCATTTGCAGGTCTATCATAAATTTTAAATGTTTCAACATCAACATATTTTTTAGTAAAGTAATTTTCAACACCAATATTTGTTCTTAATTGTTTCAAACCTGGATAAGCAACAATTTTTTCATAATTATTTAATCCATTAAAAGCAGAATAAGATTTTGTTGTAAATAGTTGTTGATCAATTTTTGAATTAGTTCAATCACCTTCTAGAACAATGCTGTTTGCAATTGAATTATTAAACTCAGCTAATATCTTGTTAACATTATCAGTACTTGTAGAGGTAAAGTCATTTATATTAGCACTAGTAACAGTTATTCCGCCTATTGATGATATTTGAATTGAACTAGAAATAATAGTTTCACTCGCTTCCTTAAATCCATCAAAAGTAATAATTTGAGATAACGGTTCATAACTTGAATTTTTGTTTGTATCAATTATTTGACCTGAACTATCATAATAAATATTAAGCCTAGCTTCAATAACTATTTGTCCAGAAAAATTATCTACATAGTAATTATTAATTTTCAAATAGTTATCTGAATTAAGGTAATCTATTTGCACTCCTAATTCATCACTCATAACAAGATTGTTAATAGCAAGCAGAACTAATTGCTTTAAGCAAGAAATAGTTTCAGCATTGCTTTCATATGTATTATTGGTGTTAGTTATAGAGATACCAAGTCAATTTCCAAAATGTTGAGATGCATATACTTCATTATATTGTTTTGATAAACCTGTAACATTATTAAAATAAGTATCTAAACCATTTAAAGTATATTCACTATTAATTGAAGTTGGTTGATTAACACTTCTACTATTATTTGATTTATTTTCACTACTATTTACAAATATAGAATTATCATTGTTATGTAATGGTAAAAATGAAAAAAATATTGTTGAGCAAGGTAGTGCAAATAAAATTTTTTCCTTGTTTCTTTTCAAAAATAAAAATATTTTTTTCATATATTTATATTTATACTATGAAATGATAAAAAATAAAATTTTAAGTGTAAAAAGTTTGAGTAATTTTGAGTTTCTTGTTTTGTATGTTATTATTAATATGTTAGAAAATTTGATTTTTTAAGGAGAAATAATGGGTTTATTTAGTAAGAAAGATAAACAAAATAATATGCCACAAGCAAGTCAACCGCAAGCAACACCGGGAGCACCAAAACCTCCAATGGGACCAAACATGGCACCTCCTCCAGGAGCGCCAAGACCTCCAATGGGACCTGGTGTTGGTCCACAAGCTGCAATTGGTCCTAAGCCTCCAATGGGACCTGGAACACCTCCAGGAGCACCAAAGCCTTTTGGTTTTGGTCCGCAACCTATGAGTAAACCACCTGTTGCTAGTGGTTTTGGTCCAAGTGCACCTACACCTCAACCTAGTTTCTCTATGCCTGAATCAAATTTTGGTTCATCTGTTACAAATCTTGATGGTATACTTGTGTCTAAGAAAGGTTATGTTGCACCAAGGTCTATTAGAGCTGGTGGAAAATGTACATATGATGAATTTTGTTCAGAA
>CASEIK010000082.1 GCA_949288005.1 uncultured Mycoplasmataceae bacterium
ACAATTATCAAAGATTTCATCATTATTCAGAATTAAATCATTTACCAAATTCACAAAGATATTTAATTCCAAAAAATGCAATAGATTCACTTATAATTTTATATAGAAGTGGACTAGTCTAAAAAGATTATGCATTAAACACAAACATTTCTTTGATTATTATCTATAATTTTTTCTCAATCTCATTGATCAACAAAAATTGAATGAATGTTGTCAACAATTTCATCTTTTCTAATTGCTATCATATTAGTATATATTCCTATTTTATTATCAAAATTATAATTATTAAGAAACATTCTTTTTCATTTAGATAAGGAATGAACAATTTCAACCTCTTTATTGATACTATTAATTTTAAAACTAACAGGTTCTTCAACACCATTTAACATATCATTCAATAATAATGTTTTTTCTATAAAAAGTGGAGATGGGATTTTTATTAGAGATAAATTATTTCTTAATTTTTTTTCAAATGTTTCTTTTATAAAATTCAATTGTTGAAAATACTTTACATAATCCATAATATTAACTCTTCTTTAAAATATTAGTAGTGGTGATACCTATACCTACAGAATGCCTTAATGTGTAAACCAGAATTGGTAATGGAGTTGATCTTACAAATATTTTCTTTGTTTCTATTTGAAAGAACTTTGAAATTTTATTTTTTATTTCAGCAATTTCAGTTTTTGAAATTAATGAATTATACAAATAGACGAATTTAATTTCCTGATTCTTTAAATGTGTTCCATAAATTTTAATACTAGTTTCCATTAATTTATCTCATATTTCTTCCCATTTTCTTGTGATGTTTCCAGCAGGTTTGTTTTTTTCTTCACATTTTATTAATGGATGAGTTTTTGTCAATTTCATAAGTTTTACTAATATAGCCGGCACTCTACCAGAATTCATCATCCCAACAACATTTTTCGGTGAAAATAAGATAATACTTCTTTCATTTGCAGAATCTACTAATTTTTGGACATCATTAATAGTAATATCTTTTTTTGTATCAAACAAACTCATTAGTTCATATACCATTGATTCAATAGTTGAAGCTATTGATTTTGTATTTATAACTCATAGGTTATTGAATTTTTTTGTTAATGTACATGAATCCTTGTATTGCCCAGTATAACCATCACTAGCACACAAATAAATAACAATTTTGTTTTTTTTACATAAATCCTCAAAGAAAAGTTCTAATTGAGAACTTGGAACAAAACTAGTTTTTTGACTAACTCCACTTTCAATTTTTTTTAATATGATATCTCTTTGTTCATCGCTAAAATCATCTTTTGTTAATGAACCAGAAACATCTGAAATAGTGTAAGAAATAACAGAAATGTCATCATTATTTTTTAAGAAATTTTCACTAATAGTAGACATTGAATCTATAACAATATGGAATTTAGACATATATTATAATTATAATATATTTTGCTTTATTTATATACAATGACGAACTTTTTATTTAAGGCATTAAAAATATATCTAGTTTACAAGTATAAACTAATATAAACAAAGAATACAATGATATAATATCTATACAATTATGCCTAAATTAGCAATTGATAATTTAAATATTTATAAGTCTTTTAGAAAAAGTTCATATACAATTGAAACTGCAGTTGCAGAATTTGTGGATAATTCTGTTGATGCGTTTAGTTCATCTATTGAAAACAAAACTATTATTATATTTTGAAATTTAGATGAAAATTGATTACAAATTATTGATAATGCAAAAGGAATTAGTAAGGATAAGGTTAATAATATTTTTAGAGTTTTTAATTCTGATGAAAAGTTGGGAATTGGATTAAAAAATGCAGCATTTTTTTTAGGTAATAAATTAACTATTGAGAGCAAAAATGATGAACAAAATTTTGGATTTAAAACTCAATTAAATATAAATGATAAAAATGTTGATAGTGCTCCGATAGTTTTTGTTGAGCCAAAGAATATTCTTAGAAGTTTTAAATCAGCAACTAGAATTACAATTGAACAACTTACTAAAACATTATCCCAAGATAGAATTAATCAAATGTACTTTTGCTTATCAAAATTATTTAAGAATTACATTGATGATGTAAATATCTTGGTTGCAATTAAAAAAGAAAATACTATTTATGATATAAGCCAATCAACACCAACACCCGTCCCATCATTAAATGATATTAAAAGATTAAAATTTGTTCTACCTGAACATAATAATTCTTCAATTATTAATTTTGAAGATGAAATCACTAGTAATGGTAAAACTATAAAAATTAAAGGAAGAGCTTATAAGTTATTAGTGAACAACAATTTTTCTGGAATTTTGTTGTCAAATGATAAGAGAACTATTATTGGCGCAAATAATTTGTATAAGCCAAAATGATTTGATAATAGTTTTAGTCATGTGTTTGTTGATGTCTCAATTAGTAATGTTGATACTAATGTTACAAAAAACTGGTTGATATGAGATGATAAAACACAACAATTATTTGATAACTTTATTTATAATCAAATTAAAGATTTAAAAACTATAGAGCATAAAAAATCAAAACCACTTATTGACAGCAAACGTTTTACAAATGTATTGGTTGATGATGATAGTGAAATAAATCATTTGGAAACTAGTAAATTGTACTTAACTAAAGCACTATCAACAAATGATAGACAAATTAGTGATTTTGAAATAATCAAAAATAAATTGCATTTTAATTATACGTGTGATGATGGTAAGAAAATATCAATTAATTTATTAAGAAAGAAAGATAAAAATTCTGATAATTGACTTCAATTGATTCCACTTTCACAAAATGAAATAGAACAAACATATGAGTTTGAATTAATTTATAATGCCTCACACCCATTCTTTAAACAATTTGATAAAGATAATTATTTTTCTCATAAGATGGAATATTTTGTTATTTCGTATGCTATTTCTGAAACCATTTGTAGACTTGATGGATTAAATGTGACAGATTTAAAGTATGAAATAAGTAAATTATTAAAGGGATTTGAAAATGATTACTAATAAGGATGCAATTGAATTATTCAACGTAGGTTCAGTTAGTGAAATATTTGTTTCATATTTAAAACAAAAAGGTTTTAGCAATGAAAGCATTAATCCATTTTTAATAAAAAGTAAACAAATTTATGAAAGATTAAGTTTAAAGAAGAAAAATATTGGTTTACTTGTTGGCAAAGTTCAATCTGGTAAAACCACAGTTTTTAGTGCTGTTATTTCTAGGTATTTTGATAAAGGTTATGATTTATGTATTATTCTTACTTCCTTAGAGAATGTTTTGCATGATCAAACATATGATCGAATGAATAGTGTTTTTAAAGCTAAGGAACCTTCAAATGTAGATATTTTTACATGTGATAGTTTTTTGCTTCGAAACACACATAAAAGATTAGAGAAAGTGAAAGATGATTTTAAAAATAACCATAAATACATAGTCACAATTTTAAAGAACAAACAAATTGAAAAAATTAATGAGGTTTTATTGCAACATAAAATATGATCAAATAAAAAGATTTTGATTATTGATGATGAGGCAGATTTAGCTTCCACTGGTTCAAATGATTTGGAAGATAATAGATATGCAAATATGGCTATTAAGAATTTACTTGAAACAATTCCAAATTATAATTATTTATCTGTTACTGCTACACCACAGGCTCAAGTGCTACTAAATGAGAATGATGCTGTAAAACCAAAACATGTTTTTACATATGAACCAGGACAAGGATATATGGGTATTGAAGAGTTTTTTAGTGAAGAGTCTTTTTTTGATTTTGTTGATGGTGATGAATGAGATAATAAGGAAATCAATATAATTCCTGAAAGTTTAAAAAATGCAATAATTAGGTATTTTATCAACATAAGTTATATGATACTTGATAAGGGTTTTATAAGTTCAACTACTATGTTAATCCATACTTCTGTTGCAATTGAGGACCATTATAAATTAATGCGTTTATTAATTAAATATAAAGATAATTTGATAAGAATATTAAAACTTGATAAGCAAACATTGGATTATAATTTATTGATAAATCAAATAAAAATGATATTTGATGAATCAAAGTTTGATATTTCATGAGATGATGATTATATACTTCTTTTGATTAAAATTATTGAATGTACAAATATAAATATCATTAACTCTGATTCAGATGATGTTATTATTGAAAATATTAACAATATAGTTTTGGGTTCAAAAAAAGTTGAACGTGGTGTTACTATGGATAATTTACTTGTTACATATATTACTAATTATCATGATGGAGTGACTGCAGTAGATACAATTTTGCAAAGAGCTAGATGATTTGGATATAGAGAAGGTATAAGAAAATATATTAAAATTTTTATAACACGAGATTTGTTTAAAGAATATAAAGAATGTATTTTACCTGCAGAAAATGAATTGTGAAACCGTTTGAAAAATGCTGAAGAAAATGATAATTTTCATGAATTCGAAAAATATATTTCTTTAAATGGAAGATCTGCACCAACAAATAAAGTAAGAACAACTAGATCTAGTGGTGAAAAAATTCTATTTTATGATTCTTCTGTTGATAGAGAAATTGAAATAGAGAGAAATGCCAAATCTATTTATTTACATTTTGCAAAACAGGATAGAAAAATTATAAATATAGTTGGTAGGTCATATACTGGGCTTATTGGTTTAAAATTTTTAGATTTTTGTGAACAAATAAAAGAAAGTAAGATTTATGAAACTATTGGTATTGATCAATATTTTTGAAGTGAAATTAGACAAAAGGCTGACAACTATCCTTTTTGCGTTCTATTTTTAGATGAAAATGGTAAAGATGATTTTAGAGAAAGAACTCCTGAAAATGGTAAGTATCAATTGTTTGAAGGTTCTAATGATGATACTAATTTTCCTGGTGAACAAGCACTATATAAGGTTGATGGATTGCACGACAAGGTAGTAGTGTGTTTGCATAAAATAAGAGATAAATTAGATAACAAACTAAGATATTATGTTTCTCTACACTTGCCTAAAGATAATATTTTTATTGGTAAATTTTATGTTAAAGATTAATCAATTATATATTTATCAGTAATAATTGCATTTAATTTAATTACATCATTTGATTCAATTTGATTAGCATTTACACATTGTATTGAATAACCATAACCAATTTTTATAGATTTCTTGTCATTAATAATAAATCGTTTGTTCATAAATAATTCATCATCTAAAAAATCTAGATTTTTATTAAACAAAGTTGCTGGAAAAAAAATATAATCATATTCCAATTCATTTATAAGTTCTTTAGAATCAGTCACAGGCTGATATCGATTTTTAAAGAAGTTTATTTTAAAACCAACTTTATTTAATTTGACAAAATTTCATTTTGAGAAATTTTTTCTAACTACCCCAAATATATTAAAATTGTTTTCTATCAAATAATTAACTCATGGAATTACATTAATCTCATCTAATGAATTTAGTAAAAAAACTATTTTGCTATCTTTTTGTATTTTCTTAATGAAATGTAAAAAATAATTGTATGCACCAATATCTAAGTCATTTCTTTTAATGCTGTTAAATGTTCTAATAATATCAACATTATTTTGAATCAATGATTTATTGTCCATATTTTGTATAAACCTCCAAAAAAATATCTGAAACATTGTATTTGTTGTCATTGTCAAGAATAATTATTCCGTCAGTATTAAATCCTGTAATTCCTAATTCCTTTTGACTACAAAGCATACCATTTGAATCAATACCTTTTAATTTTGATTTTTTAATAAACATTCCACTATTCATTAAAATTCCATTTGTTGCAACAACAACCATAGCATTAACAATAACATTTTGTGCTCCACAAACAATTTGTAAAATTTCATTTCCTATATCTACATTACAAAGACTAAGATGAGTATTTTCTATTTTTTTTAATTCTATGATTTTACCAACTTTAAAATATGATTGATCATTTGATAAGGTAACATTATATTTTGTTTCAATAGTATTCACAAATTTATCATCAACTAGTTGCCTTCCACAATTATAATTATTTATAAAATCTTCATCAAAGATATTGAAACCAACAACATTTCCATTATCAAGAAAGAAAACATTATTTCCAATTATTTTTTTTTCAATATTTTGATTTGATTGAATTGGCATCATCAAACAATTAATATTTTTATTTTTTATTCTAAAAACATTCATACAATTCTTTTATTTATATGAAATATTATATAATAAATATATTGTTATAGTAAAAGGTGTATAAGTGAAGGATTTTTGTTTTCTAATAGATACTTCTTTTGATTTTAATTATGATTTAGGAGATGATGTTTATATTTTATCTCTTGAAATTATTGAGACTATTAATAATAAAGAAAAGATTTATCAAGATACTATAGATATTACAAGAGATCAAGTAAGAGCAAAATTGGCTAGTAATGCTGATTTAAAAACATCTCAAACACCTTATGGAAAAATTTTTTCAAAAATGGAAGAGTTGTTAGGAAAATACAAAATAATCTATTGTATTGTTATAACTAAAGATTTTTCAGGTATGTTTGAGACATATTCAAAAATAGCTAAACAATTGGAGAAAAAATATGGCAAAAATAGAATCTTGGTCATTGATTCTAAGTCAACTGCTATTGATCAAAATTGAATCTTGGATTTAGTTAGGAAAGAAGCTCTAAATGGTAGTAATTTTTCTGTTATTGAGAAACAAGTTAAAAATTTTAATTCAAAAATTTGTGGATTTACAATTATTTCTAATGCTAAGCAACTAATTAAAGGAGGAAGACTTACTGGTATTAAAGGTTTGTTGGTAAAATCTTTGAAAATAAAATTAGTTATTAGATACATGAATGGTGGATTAAAATTTGTAGATAAATCATTGGATATGAATGGTGCAATAGAAAAAGGCATTGCCGATTCTTTTAATTGTTTGAAAATACCAAAAAATAGAATTGAAAAAATTGTAATTTTCTCTGACTTAAATGCAGAATTAACTGAACAATATAAAGAATTTGTACAATCGAAATTAAGACAATATTATTCAGGAGAATATGAATTTAGCGTGTTTCCAACAATAGTTTTGGCACATCTAGGTGATTTTTCTTTTTCTGTTTTATTTAAAATAGCTTAGTTTATTTGCTAAAAAATAGCGAAAATGACCCATAAATTAAAAATTCAAAAATAAGATGAAATTTAATTTATTCTCCATTATTTTTAATTCTATAAAATTAGAAATTTTTTTCAATAAAATAAGCAAAAATAAGAAATTTATAGATTAAAATTAGTAGAATTAACTTTGAATTCCACTTTCATAACAAATTAATTTCAATCTTTCATTTTCTTCTTTAAGTGTGCATATTTCATCTTTTAAAT
>CASEIK010000083.1 GCA_949288005.1 uncultured Mycoplasmataceae bacterium
AATATAAAAAAACAATACTAAATTAACTAAATATGTATCACTTATATAACAAAACCCCTTATTCAGGGGTCTTTTGCTATACAAACTACTTGTTTTGTTATAATCTAAATAGTGTTGCACTTTATATTTCAATAAAGAAAACACCTCTCAATAGAAGTGTTTTTATTTATGTTTGTATTATATACTCATTGTTATTAATTAATAACCAAATATATGATATTGATTATTTGTCGTATGTTTTTGCACTAAAGAAATTAGCAACAGTTAAAATACCAGTTGCAATACCTCCACCAAAACCACCGATTGTACCAATGATTGGAAGCAAATTATCAATATTTATTGAATTAGTACTAGTATCTTTTATTATAGCAACTGAAACAATTCCAATTACAATTAAAACAGCTGTTAGGAAGCCTAAACCTATAACACTTAAAAATTTTCTCATAGTTATCCTTTCCACTTAAATTATATAATTTTTTTGACAAACTTTTTTTTATTTTTAAATTCATTATTATATAATGAAAATATCTATTATGAATAAAGGTAGTAACAATAGTGCTAGTAACTTGAATATAAATTTAATAATTGATTTCTTATCAGTTATTTTTTTAAATCAAAAAACTATTTCTTATTTAAAGAAAGATAATGCTTTTAAAAAAGGCGTAAGAGAATTAATTAGTTATTGTGAGTTTATTGAGAATAAACAAAATTTAGAAGAGTCAAAATCTAGTGAATTTGCAGCTGCATATAAGAAAATCACTTCTGAAACATTCAAAAAAGTTAATGTTTCTAAATTTGATAATGATGATATAGAAGATAAAATTAATTACATAAAAACATTGTTACTGAATTCATATGGATTAGAATGAGAAACTATTATCAAAGATTTTAATCAAAAACCAAATATAGTAGATAAACAAGAAAAAGAACAAATTGAGGTTGTTGATGCTAACAAAATTGATGAATCTGAATCAACTAATGCAAATTTTAGACAAGATAACCCACACCCATATCATGATTCAGAAGATTTTTTAAGACAAAATAATATATCTTTAGATCAACTTGCAGATAATTTAATGAAGCAACAAGCAACAATGCTATTAAATAAGGATATTGTAGAAAACAAATTTTATCAATTTGACTCAAAACCAAAAATATTTAAAATCACTAAGTATGTTCTATACAGTTTTTGAATCCTTTTCTTTTTATTTTTTATCACACTATTAATTTTAGGTTTTGTAAGTGGTGGTAAAGTTTATGCTTTAAAGGATTTAGTTGCTTTTAATGCTGTCGATTCTGCAAACAATAATTTTGGTTATTTATATAACAATGGATTTTTCTTTTTCTTATCAAAATCTATAAGTGTTTATTTAGGTGTAGTGCTTTTAGTTGTCTCTTTATTGTTTGTGTCATCATATGTATATAAAGAAATCAAAAATTTTAAAAATGACAATATACAATATGGTTTTAGGTCCTACTTTTCTTGATTTATTATTTTCATAACTTTTATCCAATTGTTATTTCCATTATTTCTTAACACAAATTCTCATATTTTTACCATATATGATAAATTGGTTGAATGTTCTAATTTTAAATTTGAAGTAGAAATAACCCCATTACCACAATATGACAACATTAGTAAATTAACTTTTGACAATCCAAGCATTTTTCGATTATTTCAAGCATACTATGTTATGAACATTTTAATACTTTCTATTGCTGGTCTAATTTTGCTTATTACTGTTTCATTGATGGTTATCAAACCAAAATTGGATACTGCAAGAATTAATGCAAAAATTGAAGAGTATTATAATGACATTAAATCAGGAAGAATTAAGATTGATCAAAATGATTTAGGTTCAACTGGAATTGGTGGATTCTTTGGTGGTGGAAGACCATTCTCTCCATTTTAAGTGAGGTGTTAGCATTCATTTCTTTAAACCAAAAACAAAATAAATTTCAAAAAGTCATTTATTTTTTATTTCCTTTGTTTCCATTAAAGGTTCTAAAACATTCTTTTTTTCTAGTATTAATTGCTTGTTTATTTGCTTTAAAAATTGTTTTAGGTATTTTCAGCATATCAATCCCTATTTTTGGTATGTCATTATCTTTTTCTTGATTACCTGTATATATTGTTGGTTGATTTTTCGGACCAATAGCAGGATTTGTTTTTGGTTTTGCGACTGATACTATTTGTTGAGCTATTTCTGGAACATCAATTTGGTTTTGGATGTATGCTATTCAAGAACCTATAGTTGGACTTATTGCTGGAATTATTCAATCATGCTATCGTCTATTGAAGGATAAATCAATTATTGTTCAAATTATTATTCAAAAAATAATAGTATTATTATTTGTTTTTTTTACAATATTGATAATAATGTTACAGTTTAACTCTATTGTTGGTGGTAGTTTCTCTGGTGGTTCAAGTTTTATAAATGAGAAAATTTATATCATTGTTTTATGTGTGAGTATGTTTTTATTTTTGTCAGTTAATGAGATTCAAAATATTTTTATGTATAGACAAAATAGGAAAAATAAGAATACAAAAAATTTTTCTATCTTCATATTTGTAACCATTATGATTATCACATCAATCACAATATTTTCATTCATTTTAGGTCCAATAAGTTACATAGAGTATTATAAGTATGTAAATCATATAGTTCCTAATAAGTATTTGCAATATGGTGTCATGTATTATTTGATTCCGAGGGTGATGAAAGAATCTATTAAAACTCCAATTTATATAGTTCTTGCTTTTTCAATAATTATTGTAATAAACAATAAATTCTATAATACTCTTAACTCAATTAAGACAAAATGATAAAATATATGTACTATGGAAAAGAAAATTTATGTGATTATTTCAAATAGAATAGATATTCTTGAAAATGGTAGTCTAAAAGTTTATACAACCAATGGTTATATTGGATATTGTAGTGCTAGTGAAATTAGTGATTATGAAATAGATGATCTATATCGCTTCTTTACAAGTTATCCATCATACAAGTTTAGAGTAATTGGTATAAATCAAGAAGATAATACTTTAATTTTATCCTACAAGCAATGTCATCCAAGATTAATGAAGGAAAAGAAAAGAATTATTTCTACAGCTAATCATTACAAAACGTTAAGGAAGACAGTTCTTTTGGACATTAAAAATTATGAGGATAGCGAATAATCATAGCGTTGCTTGAACAATAAAGCCATTAATTGGGATAATGTCAATACTTTCAATTTTTGGAGTAATTATTATTGTAGTTCTTACTGGGGTATATAGAACTGATGCATTGGTTTTTGTAACATTATTTGGTTTATTGTTTTTTCATATTCTGAATTTAGTTTTTGGTATCTATATTTATTTTGATGGAAAACGTACTGATTTAACTAAGAAAGGTTGATTATTCGCTTTATTATTATTACCTTGCTTTGGTCCTTTGATTTTTTTATGAACAGGATTTAATCCATTCACCAAGAAAAAGATTATTCAATTAGAAAAGAATATAGAGTTTGTTAAGAAATTATCTAACTATGATAACCAAAAGCAAATTATTGTTAAGGATGAATCATTTAGAAATATTCTTAATTATTGTAGTAATGTTTCAATTAATAAAACGACAACTGGTTTGATTAAAATGATTGATCAAAGTCAAATTTATAAAGAATGTGTTGAAGCAATTAGAAAAGCAAAAAAATATATTTTTGTTAATTTCTATATTTTTCGTGATGGTATTTTTATGAGAACAATTATCAATGAACTTTATTTAAAATCATTAGAAGGCGTAAAAATTTTTATTTTGTATGATTGAGTTGGTTGTCGTAAAAAAGTTGATAAAAAGTTTTTTGAAAAATTAAATGGTTACAAAAATATTTACTGTCAAACTTTTAAAGAGAAAAGTTTTTTTATTGTAAATAGTATTGATAATTCTAGAAATCATAAAAAATCACTTATTATTGACGGAGAGTTTGGAATCATCGGTGGTTTTAATGTTGCTGATGAATATATAAATGAAAATAGGGATTTTGCACATTGAAGAGATCATGCATTTAAGATTTATGGTAAGGTAATACATGATTATTTAAAAATTTTTCTTTTAGATTGAAAAAACTATACTAATGCTAATGCAAAACCATTAGAATTAATTGTTAAAAATATTTTAGACAATACTACTAATTCAACTAAAGAATATAACACACAAATTATTCAAACTTTTAATTCTTTTCCTGAAAAAGATGTTTGAAAGATTTTTAATTTATATACCTTTTCTTTTTCTAATGTTAAGAAAAGAATTTGAATAAATACCCCTTATTTTTATCCTACAGAACAAATGTTAAGAATTTTAATATGTTTAGTATCTTCTGGAGTGGATGTTAGGATTATTTTACCCGGTAAACCAGATGATAAAAATTTTATCCTAGACATTAATCGTTTAAAATATGAAAAATGAATAAAAGCTGGAATTAAAATTTATGAATATAATGGTTTTACTCATTGTAAATCAATTATTATTGATGATGATTTTTCTTTTGTTGGAACTATTAATTTAGATCCTCGTGCAATGAATATAAATTATGAAAATTTAAATATTGTTTACGATAAAAATTTAAACAAGCAATTGAGTAATGATTTTTTAAAGACAATTGAAAACTCTACTAGAATAAAAGAAAAAATTAAAGATAAATCTTTAATAAGTAGAATTTGTGGTAAAATTATATTGATATTTTTATTATTCTTTGAACCGTTATTATAGTTTTAATGAAAGAAGAGGGTATATGTCAAAATACAATATAAAAATTATTTGAGAAAGAGAAGATGATGGAAACACTTTAGAATCTTTTATTGATCATACTAATTTAAGTCCAGTTGCATCAGAAGCTGACATTATTAAATTATGTAATGAAGCAAAAGAATATAATTTTAAAGCTGTCTGTGTAAATCCAAGTTTTGTTAGTTTGTGTAAAGAACAATTAGCAGGAACTGATATTTTAATCTGTACAGTTGTTGGTTTTCCACTAGGTCAAAATACTGCTTCATCAAAAGTTTTTGAAACAATTGGTGCTGTTAATGATGGTGCCGATGAAATTGATATGGTTGTTAACATCTCTGATTTAAAAGCTAGAAAAACAAACAAGATTTTAAGAGAGATAAAAGATGTTGTTAAAGCTTCTGGATATAGAACTGTTAAGGTAATTGTTGAAACTTGCTTACTGACAGAAGAAGATAAAGAATATGCAATTAAATTAGTTTCTTTATCTGGTGCTGAATATATCAAAACATCTACAGGTTTCTCTACTGCTGGTGCTGAACTTGAAGATATTAAAAAATGAGATAAGTGAAGATCTTCTAATTTTTCAAAAATTCAAATTAAAGCTGCCGGAGGAATTAAATCTCATTTGGATGCCATAGAATTCATTAAAGCTGGAGCAAATAGATTAGGTACATCAAGAGGTGTTGAATTAGTTTTAAATACAAGAGATGATCCAAATTTCTTTGATAGCAATAAACAAGTTATGTTAACAGATATGTTTAAAAATAATAAAAAAATTATTTCTCAATTATCATTAAGAGAAGATGAATCAAAAAAAGATAGTCAAAATAGCAAGCAACAAAAAGTTAATAGTGAAACAATTATTGAAACTAAAGAAATTGAAATTAAAAAAGACAAAAAGAAAGATAAAGGAATAAGTTTTAATCAAATTAATTCATATTAATGACAAAAATAATTAATTTTACATGTTTTGATGGTAATGTAGAATAGTTTGTGGAAAGTATCTTTCTCCTTACAGGGGGCTAGATACTTTTTTCTAGCTCTTAATTTATACCATAAAATTATGGTAAATCAAATTCTTCTTGAAATATTATTTTAATTTGTTGATAGATAATTCCTCAATTTTGAACTCTAGAAGTTCATTTTGATACTTGATTTTGAATTGCAAGATATACAAGTTTTTCAAGTGATTTGACATTTGTAAAATTATTTTTTGTTTTA
>CASEIK010000084.1 GCA_949288005.1 uncultured Mycoplasmataceae bacterium
TTTGGTATGGTAACATCTATTACAAGACTATAACTCGAAAAACAAAAATTAAGAATGCAAGCATATTTTGGTATGGTAACATCTATTACAAGACTATAACTTAAGAAAAAGAAAGTTGATAGGTGGTTATATTTTGGTATGGTAACATCTATTACAAGACTATAACAATTTGTATGTAGATGATTATAAGGAATCAATTTTGGTATGGTAACATCTATTACAAGACTATAACATCTTGATGTTCTTTAATCTCATCAGTCAAATTTTGGTATGGTAACATCTATTACAAGACTATAACGCATATCACAGAATGTTTGAATGGGGTATAAATTTTGGTATGGTAACATCTATTACAAGACTATAACAAATCTCATTCTTTACTTGGTAAGTGATGAATTTTGGTATGGTAACATCTATTACAAGACTATAACTTAATCATTATAATTATATAGTGGGCATAAATTTTGGTATGGTAACATCTATTACAAGACTATAACTTTCAAATGAAATATAATCGTTTGTGGTTAATTTTGGTATGGTAACATCTATTACAAGACTATAACTAAACATTAAATACTTTGGTAATACTATTAATTTTGGTATGGTAACATCTATTACAAGACTATAACCAAAGCTTCTTCTGCTACTATTAATGACTTATTTTGGTATGGTAACATCTATTACAAGACTATAACTTTCCAATGATGGTTTGTTATCATTATTCTATTTTGGTATGGTAACATCTATTACAAGACTATAACATCCTCTTGATGTAGGTAAGTCTATTATGTATTTTGGTATGGTAACATCTATTACAAGACTATAACTGTTAATGATTTTGATGATGCCATAAAATTATTTTGGTATGGTAACATCTATTACAAGACTATAACCATCAACTAATTTACTTTCTTGTCAATCACATTTTGGTATGGTAACATCTATTACAAGACTATAACATAATATTCAATTTAGTAATATAGCAAATGATTTTGGTATGGTAACATCTATTACAAGACTATAACCAATCACCAAACTATTACATTAACAGATCCATTTTGGTATGGTAACATCTATTACAAGACTATAACACTGTTCTACTTCTACTTTGTCATCATATTATTTTGGTATGGTAACATCTATTACAAGACTATAACACAATAAGGTTCAAAAAGCAGGGCAATTTAATTTTGGTATGGTAACATCTATTACAAGACTATAACTGATATGGAAAGCTAATTACTGACTTATGTATTTTGGTATGGTAACATCTATTACAAGACTATAACTAGCGTAATATTGATTAGTATGTGTTTCATATTTTGGTATGGTAACATCTATTACAAGACTATAACAAATGAACTTGAAAATGGAGGAGATAAATAATTTTGGTATGGTAACATCTATTACAAGACTATAATGTATTAGTTCATTGATATAAAATTAATGTATAATGCTTATTTTCTTTCGTTCCTTGCACAAAAATATTATTAAGATATTATCTAAAATCAAACTTAAAGAGCAAAAACCTCTTTAGATTGTGTTGTTTGTTAATGGTGTATCACTAGTTCAAATTAATATGTTTTAATCTTGTTTTTAAAATTTTTCTTTGTTCCTTAAAAATTGAATATAGTTTCCATATCAATTATTGTATAGACTCATAAAACTATATTTTGATTATTCTGTGTGTTAATATATTTAATTCCCGTAATATTTCACAAAACATCTAACTCATTCTAGTTTGCATTTAAATTTTTAGCGATAGTTTTAGAAAATAATCAATTGCCTATTATTTAGGTTAATTTTTATTTTATTTCATTGGAATATGTAACCTCTTGTATTTTTAAGATTACTTTTTGCTAAACCTAATATATAGTTTGTAATACAAATTATTTTACTAATAATTTATTATAAAATCCTAGACAGGCAACATAAAAATTACTTTTCAGACATTGTAGTTAATCATATTTTTTATAAATATTTAATTATATTTTAAATCATGTGTTGCTAGTCGGGATTTTAAATATCATAAAAAAGACAACTCAGTTTTAGTATCAAACCAAAAATAAAATATTTGTTAAATTTAAAGAATGATAAGTATTGTTGAACCCAGAAATTATAGAAAGATCATTATATGAATGCTTAAAATTTTCAAAAACATGATTTTTATGTTTTTAGCATTTTGATAAATGGATTATAAATAATATTGAAAAAGGTATAATCTTCCTAAATAAAAAAGGAGTTTGTATGACAAAATTATTTAACTTTTTTTGTTGAAAATTACCTTGTTATAATATGGTTTTTATTAAATAGGTAAAAAACCTTGTTGAATTTAGTTGCCATCTATCATTGTGTAAATATCATAGAACTATAGTTGGTTATTTTTCAGTTTGTAGAACATTATAATGTTCTAGTATGTCTAGAAAAATAATTGCAACATATGAAATGATTAAGGGATATAAAAATTATCCAACCAACACTTGTTTAGCACTATCAGAATTTATAGATAATTCCATTGGTTCATTTCAACAAAATAATCCAAATAATCCAATAGATGGTTTAATAGTTACTATTTTATTTGACAATAGAAATAGTAAAAATAAAAAAATAATAATTTCAGATAATGCCAATGGAATGTCTGCAGAAAAAATGGAAGAAGCTATGCAACCTAATGATAGGAGAGGTAAAAGTGATGTGCAATATAATCAATATGGTGTTGGTATGAAACTTGGAATTTTTTGATTTGGTTCAGATTGTACAATTTGATCAAAGCAAAAAAATTTTCAAGAAAATAAACTTGTATTTGGTGCCAGTGAAAAAAATGATCAGGATGAGGTATTCGTAGATGCTGTTGAATCCGAGGATAATAAGGTTAAATATTCTTCTGGTACTACAATTGAGATTTACAATGTTTATGATAATGAAGGCAAGGATTTTATTTCACGTAGAGGAGAATTAGATAAATTACTTGACGGTTTAGGCTGAAGATATAATAAATTAATCCAAAAAGGATTAACAATAAAGGTTCTCGTTAGAACAAATGAAGCTAAGAAGAATGATGATTATTTGGTTAGACCATATTTTAATAAACCTTTTAATATCAATCAATTAATTAACAAAAACAAAAATTCAAATATCACCAAGCAACAGAGGGTTGATTACTATAATAGGAAAATTCAAGAATTATATGAAAAACTTACTAGTAATAATTCCAATCCTTCAAATGAAATAATTGATGCATACAATAAAATAAATAATGACGAAGATGTTGAATTAACAAAAACATTAGTAATTAATGGTAAAGAAGTCGAATTAAAATATGCAATTATGGATGCTAATAGGTCAAATATGGCGAGATATTCTGGTGTAACATTGTATCATATGGATCGTGCTATCATGCATGGTCCTAACGATCTTGGCAAAAATAATAATTTTTCTTTTGTAGAGAGAACTGGATTTTCGGGTGGTAAAGCAAGATTTAGATGATTGTATGGAGAATTAAATTTAACTGGTATTGAAAATCCAGATGAAAATAAATCCAATTTTACTTGATCAGGAAATAGTAAACAAGAACTTCAACAACAATTAGAAGAAATATATGAAAAATTACTTCCATTACTTGAATTAATTTCATCAATTAAAGAAATTGATACAAATAAACCCCCAAATGAAAAAGAAACAAAATTGATTTCAGAGCAATTAACATCGAAGTTTTCTAATATATCATTTCTTAAAAAACCAGAAATAATATGTAGTTCAAAAAATAGTGATGAAAATGCTATTAAAAATTCTTGGGATATTTTTGGCGAACAATATGAAATAATTATTTCAGAAACTAATTCTATTGAAAATTTTTTAGAAATAAATGCAGATGATAGAAATAAAAGACTAGAAATTTTTATTCAAGCAGAAAACAAATTCTGAAAACCTTTTGTTACTAATGACAAATTTAAGGGCGAGTTATTATATCCATTATGTATAATATTAGCTGTTTCTCAATGAATATACAATAATGATGAAAAATTAAGTGAAATAGATAAAAATAAAACAAAGGATTATTCAACAATAATTGATGAATTAATAAAAAGGTGAATATAACATGGCATGACATATAATTGGTAAAACCAATATTGTTATAGATGATGAATATAATTTACAAAAAGATATTGATTATGTCTTTAATAGTAGCCATGAAAAAGAAATAGTTTTATGTGTTGGAAAGGTCCAATCAGGAAAAACTAATAAAATGTTTAAATGCATGGAAAGAGCAATGTTCTTTGATGGTTATGATATAACAATAATTTTATCTGGTACCACAAACTATTTATTTAATCAAACAAAATATAGATTAATTAAAGAATGTAATAAAAATAATTACTCATTTGATTTATTGATTAAAGATGAAGTTAAATATAAAAAGTATGTTGATGGTAAAAAGTATGTATTAGTTATTTTAAAGAATAATACAGGGTTAGATGCTGCAGACACATTTTTGTATTCAATAGATGATTTGAGTAAAAAGAAGATATTGATATTAGATGATGAAAGTGATTTTGCATCTGTTAATATTGATAAAAATGAATTATCTGCAACTTACAAAAGAATTCATAGATTATATGATTTTATTTATAGAGGAAAATTATTGCAAATCACAGCCACACCTTTTGCAAATATTATTTCTACTAATTCAAGTGAATTAAGACCAAATAGAGTTATTTGCTGGAGTAATCCTTTAGAATATACAGGTTTGCTAGAATTTAACGAATATAGTAATAAAGTATATGAAATTGTTGAATGTGATAAGGATAATCTACCTTCATGCAAAAAGGTTGTTGAAAAAACCATAAATTATTTTATAAGTACAATTATTAATAATTTTGATTTTTTTAACAATAAAGATGAATTATCTTGTTTGTTTAATATTGATTTATCAACAGAAACACATAACGTCATTGTGGAATATGTGAAAATTGCACTGCGTAAAATCGCAGATAATAGAAACTTATTTTATAAGAATTACATAGATACAAATATTACATATGAGACATATGAAAAAAAATATCTATATTCAATTTTTGAAAATATTGAAATAATTGAACTAAATAGCAAAACAGATCAAAATAATAAGAAAAAATTTAATATTTTCATTGGAGGTACATTGGTTTCTAGAGGAAATACATTTGAAAATTTGATTACTGAACTTATTGTAAACAATCCAAAAGTAGGAAAAATTAGTGTGGATACATTATTGCAAAGATGTCGTTGATTTGGTTATAGAAATGAGATTATAAAGTATATGAAAATATTTATGTCAGATAGTATATATCAATCTCTTATAGAATCTATTAATTATGTTGATTTATTAACAATTGGTGAGCATGAACCAATTGAATTAAATAGATCAATCAAAATCTTGGATGGAAAATCAATTTATGTTCGTTCAACAGGAAAGGAATAATTATGGACAAAAAAGAAGCTATTATTACTATTTTAGAAAAAGATATAAAAGGTATTGCTATAGACCCTTATTATTGTAAGAAAGATATAGGAAAAATTAAAAAAATTAATTATCCTAATTTTAAATATATTGAAGATAAGAAAATCAAGGATGATGTAACAGGTAGAGAAAAAGAAGTGTGATTTATTCAAATTTTCAATATTCCAGATAATATGATTGTCGAAATTAAAAACACTTTAGATGACATTGTTAATGATACTTCATTATCAATTGCTGATGCATTAGATAAAATTATTGATTATTTTAGAAAAGTTAAATTTAAAAAAGATATAGCAAAGGAAATAATTGGTGATCTTGGTGAGGCAATATTTTTATATAAATCTCTTGAAAATGGTTATAATTTTATTCCCTATATGAGATCTATTGACAATGATATATATGATTATAGAAAAGATGAATTATATTTTGAAATCAAATCCTCATCATTAGAAAAAAATGAATTCATTTTAACTCATGAACAATTAGAGCAGGTAAAGAATAAAAAAATCATAATTTGTAAATTTAAAAAGGTACCTAGCCAAATAAACATCCTTGATTTATATAATATGATTAATAAAAAAACTCCATTGAATGATATTTTACTTACAAAAAAATCAAAATGAGAAACTATACAAAGTCAATTATTAGAAGCAAACGAATCAGATTTAATTGCAAATTATTCAGTTATTCTAGATAATTGTAAATTAAATCTATTTAAGGATAATCTATTACCAATTATAGAAATTATAGATAAAAAATCATGTAAAAAAATAGATTATTATATTAATTGCACAGATTCGGAGGTTGATGATATCAGTATTTTTTATAAAATGATAGAAAATTTAAAATAGCAAGTAATCAAATATTCAAATATAGGCTTTATCACTTAACTATATATTTAAAAATTAACTTA
>CASEIK010000085.1 GCA_949288005.1 uncultured Mycoplasmataceae bacterium
TTGATTACAATCAAGAAACTGGTTTTCACCAACTTCTATTTCTAATTCATCTGGTGAAACTTTTAATTTTGAACTCTTACTATCACTATCTTTGCTATCTTCTTCGCTTTCTTGGGCTGTGTATTCTGGTTTATCATTTGCGATAAAATTTTGATAAACGAAAAATCCACCGCCACCAATTACAAGTAGCGCTATAACAGCAATGATAATGATCTTTACATCAATTCCTTTGCTTTGTTTATTTTGTGCATTTTTACCGCTTCTTGTAAGCTCTGGTTCAACTTTTGCACCACAGTTTTCACAAAACAAATCACCTTTCTGTATTTCATGTCCACAGTTTTTACATTTCATATTTTACTCCTCAACCCTCATTTTTTTACCTTCTAACAATAAAGAAATTATAGCATAAATCATCATATTTGTATAGATTTGTCAAAACATGTAGGCTTCAAATACATGCAAACTTCAAATAATTAAAACACAAATATTATATTTTTTACCAACACTTAATATTGACATCCTGATAATACAAATAATAATATAGAAACGAGGAGGGATTAACTATGTTTTGCATTAATTGTGGTAAACAAATACCTGATGATGCCACTTTTTGTCCAAAATGCGGCACAAAAATATTTGTCGAATCAACTAATCAATCAGATACTACTTATACAAACAATCAAAAAACAAACAACAAAGTTAACTTAAACGAACCATTTAAATGGCATGCTGGAGCAATTATCTGGTTTATAATTTTAATCATAATATGCCTTTATACTATCTTTTTCCATTTACAATTGAATGCTTTATTAAATATAGATGAGCTATCTTTAAACATTAATGCATTCTATCCGATAAATCAGGTAATTAGTTTAACGATTGCAACATTACAAATTTTATCTATTATATTCCTATTAATAAAAAGACTTCGCTTTTGTGTCTATTCATTTTTCATTTTAGAAGCTGGCGCTATGGTTTATAACTTTTATCAAATTTATAATCTTAGTCAATTACACCCATATGCTAGTTATATAGCTCCATCTTTTATTTTTATAAACTTTGTTAAAATACTTATTTGCGCTACAATTACATATTTAGTGCTAAGAAATCATTGGCAAGATTTAAAATAATATAATATTAATAAAGTAAAAAATTGTGTTTTTATTGTTGTAATAACTAATATTATGAAATATCAGTTATTTATATACTATTTATAATACATAAAATTGAAAAAATAATTTATATTTGACAATTTTTGTAATATTATTAATAATATATAAAAAGAGGAGGAATTAATATGTTTTGTACTAACTGTGGTAAACAAATACCTGATGATGCTCGTTTTTGTCCTGAATGTGGTGCTCAAACAGAACCACGAGCAAATACAGCATCCACTGCTAATCAAGCAAATACATATAGCCAGCAAAATCAAGGTTATAACAATTATCAACAAATGAACCGCCAACAAAATATGAATATGCCAGGGGTTTTTAAATGGGGAACTGGAGCAATTGTATGGTTTGTTATTTTGATTTTGGGATGTCTTGCTTCGATTGGAATCTATTCTCAAGAAGAATTTTTGTACATGCAATTAGTTGGCTTTAATCCTAATATCGTTAAAATATTAGAAGGCTTAGCATTAGTTGCGATAGTTATTTTAATCATTAAAAGATTACGTCTTTGTATTTATGCATTTTATGGTTTAAAATTAGCTGAGGCTATTTATATTTTTATGACATTAGGTGCCTATATGCAATCTGAAATGTTAATAACAACAGTTGCTGGTTTACTAATTAATGTTGTAATTACATATTTAGTTTTAAAAAATTACTGGCATCAGTTAAGTTAAAAAAACCCAATAGAGCAGCAATGCTTTATTGGGTTTTTCACTATTTAACACTTATTTCACTTACGCAAGTATCACTATATTTATTTCCTGTATAAACCTCATCAATTCTTAAAACCATTTGTTTACTTTGATGTTGATTAGCTAACTTAAATGACTGACTTTGATTATAAATATCTTCAATATCAATTTGTTCTTCACCATCATCAAAAATCAATGTTACCTTTTTAATACGACTATTTTTATAATATAAATCTTCACTTTTACAATAACCGTTTAAAATATTAATCTCATTAATTGAACTTTCTTGTTCAAAAATAAATGTCACCGTTTCTCCAATACCATCGCCATCAATACCGTCACTCCAAGCCGTTGAATTATTTTGATCTATTAAATTATTAGCTGAATAATCATAATTTTCCTGCATTAATGTTGATGAAGCATTAATAGCGGTGATTACAGCCTGGCTAGATTTAACCGTAACCTGACATGTCTTTTTTTGATTACCTGCAGTAACTGTTATTGTCGTTGTACCGTTTTTAATCCCTTTAACTCGACCGGAATCAGATACTGTTGCAATATTATGATCATCACTTTTAAAAGTTACATCTTTTAAATTAGTTTCAATAAATTGATTTTCCCCAACATCAATTTCCATTTTTTCTGGTGTTATTTCTAAACTTGTTGTTTGCTCTTTAGTA
>CASEIK010000086.1 GCA_949288005.1 uncultured Mycoplasmataceae bacterium
AAAAACATAGGGAAAGAAATTGTATATAATCCAAATGCAATAGTAACTCATATCGGAGGGGTAACAACAAAAAAAATAAAAATAAAAAGTATTTATATTTTCACTCAATCAATGGAAAAATTTTTCAAAAAACATTTTTGGAATAATTATAATATTTTTCAAAAAATTTTTTGGACTATTTTGATATATGGTAATTTTATTCTTAAATTTACAATTTCTAAAATAAAGGAGAAATAATATCCAAAGTTTACATAACATTGTTTTTTTATAAATTTAATAAAAAAACTTAATAAAATATTTTATGTCAATATAATTACAAAAAAACATTATTATAGTATAAAAAAGGAAATAAATAATGGCAAGGGTATCAGTTATTGTTCCAGTATACAACGTAGAAAATTATTTAAGAGAATGTATGGACAGCATAATTAATCAAACTTTTTCAGATATTGAAATAATTTGTGTTAATGATGGGTCAACAGATAGTTCATTAGAAATATTAAATAAATATATGAAACAAGATAATCGAATTAAAATTATTTCTAAAAAAAATGATGGTTTAGGACAAGCAAGAAATACTGGTTTAGAATATGTAACAACAAATTTGGTATGTTTTATAGATTCTGATGATTACTTTAAAAACGATGCGATTGAAAAGCTATATGATGCATATGAAAGGACTCGGGCAGAAATAGTTGTAGCAAAAGTACAATTATTTAAAGATATAACCAATGAAAAAATAGATATAAGAGGATGGAATAAAAATTATAAACCATTAAAATGCATATTCAATAGAAATGACTGTTGTGATTCATTATATCAGTTGATATCCCAGATGACTCATGCAAAACTATTTTCTGTCAACCTTATTAAAAAATATAATTTAAAGTTTCACAAATGTAGAATGCATGAAGATTTAACTTTTGTATATACAGCATGTGCACTAGCAAATTCTATATTTTTACTAGATGAAGTTGTTTATATGTATAGAGCATTTAGGGTAGGATCCTTGGTTTCAATAAATAGAGGGAATAGTGATTCCTGGAAAGAATTCAATCTTGCTTTTAATTTGTTAGAAAATAACTTAAAAAATAATGATATTTATAAAATAATAAAAAAAACCTACATAAATTCTTTAATTTTTATTATTTTAGGTCATCTTAAAAATGTAAATTGGGTTAATAAATTGCAACTAATAAAATATGTACGTGAAAATTATACATATTTAAAAAATCTACAAAAAAAAGACATTTATAACAAATATTATTTTTACTTAATAAAATTAATACTTTTATAATAAAATATGGCTAGTTATGAAATAAAATTAAATATACAAGGAGTTAAAACATGAATAAACTTAATGATATAATATATTCTATCCTAAATTATTTCATATATTATTTAAGGGAATTATCAAAAGTATTTTCAAGGATTATATCTGTTTTATACTATAACAAAAGTAAAAGAAATCTTATAATTGCTATTAATTCTATTTTCGTTACAAAACAATTTGATACAATTAAATGTATTATGAATAATTTTAATGCTCAAAAAATGTCAGAACAATATTCAAATAAATATATAGAAATAGTTAAGAGAAATGGAAATGAACATTAATTTACAATTTATCTTTACAATATTTATAATATCAATATTTTTTATTCATTACAATTTACCATTTGTACATTTTTATGCTGTTATTGGTTTAATATTATTATTATTAACCTTTTTTATTTTATTGTTTTTCAAACAAAAAACATTTTTATATTTTATTAAAAAAATTTCATTAAACAAAAAAAATTCTTTTTATTTATATTTATTATATTTACTTTATATTATACTAATAACAATAATTTTTGGTATTTTAGGAAAAGTAAACTTAATACAATCTATATTGGAAATATTTTATCGCAACATATTTTGTATGTTTGTA
>CASEIK010000087.1 GCA_949288005.1 uncultured Mycoplasmataceae bacterium
CTTCAAAATTGTTATTTAAAAAATAAGCTCTAAATTTGTTATTATGGTTCATAGTATTCTCCTTTTGAAAAATTGTTAATATTTATAACATTAATGTAAAATTAAAATATAGGTAGATACGGTGTGATTTCTATAAATCAGGAGTCGTTTGGTCCTAAATCGCAAACCAAATCAGTGAAGAAGCGATGTAGCGAATATTTCAGGGTAGCGCCCTGATTTTTTTATTTATCGATATTTATATATCGAAACTCCATCAATATTGCTTTCTAAAACTCAATCAAATTTCTTGATTTTCAACTGTATTAATAACATCTTCCTCTTTAACAAATTTGTTTTTAATTAATCCATTTAATAAATCTTTAATAAACTCTGTTTGTTCTTCAGTAGAAGAATCATAATATAATCCATTTTCCACTTCAAAACAAATACTTTCACCTTGGTTCAAAACAATTAATGTTCCACCAACATTTTTGTCTATTCATTTCATTAATTCGTTTGATTTATTTTCATCATATTTAATACAAATATCTATCTTACTGGCATATATTTCTCCTAACTTTTTTATTGCTACTGCATGTGCATTAGTGACTATTGACTACACTGCATAGAGCTTTCTCCTTGATTTGCTTTATTAAATTTATTTTCTTGTTTATTGATAAGATCTTGTAATTCGTCTTCATTAATTCCAAATAAATCATTCAATAATTCTTTGTTAAATTCAAATTTAAGCTTATTATCAACTGTTTTAAAGGACAAAATATTATCAATACCATCATTAATATTCAATGTGTTATATGTATCATTCATCTTGTTTTCAAAACAAGGTAAATAAGCATAATCACCACATCCATTTTCTCATTTACAAGTTGGTTCTTTTTCAAAATTGCCAAAACCATCTAATACACTATAGTTTTTACTACTTGCATCAATAAAACTATAATAACCTAAGTCAGTTTTATAGAATTTGAATTTGAAAGGAATATATTTATTGTATTCATGGGCAAAATATTCTTTTCCTTTTAGTTCATTTGAAATAAATACAGGTTTTAAGCTAACTAAAAAAATATATTGATTAGAATCTGAATTATTATCAAAACTTAATAATTCCATTCATTCCAAAAGATTTGCTTTTAAATTTTTTTTATTTTGAATTAATCTACCAACAAATTCGATCAATCTTTTCTTATATTCTAAAAAACTATCTTGTATTTTGTTTTCATCAAGAAAAACATCTCTTTGCAATATATGATATAAATTTTCTCCGTGAGGTTTAATAAAATGCTCTCCTAAAACTGCTATCATTATAGAATTAGGAAGCAACTCACTAACTAACCCTCCTTCTAATTTAATTTCTATACAAAAATCAATATTTTGATTAAATAGTTCCATATTTCCTCCTACTTCTGTCCTTTAGCTATATTTTCATATTCGTTTAGTTGTTTGTTTTTTGCTTTTTCCAATCTTTCATTAATTATTTCTAAAAAATCACATTCACAAGCTTCTTCAAAATCCAAACCAACTTTTAATTTACCGTCATCATAAAAATAATTTTCACCAAAGTATTCTTCTAATAGTGATTCGTTTTCTTTTGTTGGTTCTAAAATTAAATTAATAATTGAAGGCGATTTAACATTTTTTATTTCATATTCAATATTGTTTAGATGATTTCTTTTTATTAATTCATCTATCTTTTTTACCATTTCAGTGATTTTATTTTGTCTTTGGTTAAAATTAAATATAGAATTTGTTAAATATTCATTATTATCAATTTCTTCTATTGTTAAATTATATTTTTTATATAGATTTGTCATATTGTTATCATATTCCTCAATTGTTAAAGAAATATCATCAATATTCTTATTTTCTTCTTTTGATTTTTTTATTAATGTATCAAATAAATTAACAATATAGAATTCTTTATCATTTAATTCATCATCTTCAAATTGATATTCACCACTTTTATTGATGGCTCAACATATTTTTGCAAACTCTAAATCATCAACCATTGCATCAATTCATTTAGTTCAACTACCATCAAAATATTGCTCAACTCATAATACTTTCTTCCTACTTGCGGCAGGAACATCATCATCATTTCTTCCTTCACAATATGCTTTTAAAATATTAACTTTTTGTGTAGCAAATTGATCTTTGAAAAAATCACTTTTAAGATAATCGTCTATTCATTTTTCAATTTCTTTTCTATCCATATTAACCTCTTTTTTTATCACCTTGTTTATTACAAGCTTTTTCTTCATTTAAGTATTTAGTTCTATAACACAATTCACATACACAACCATCTTTAGTTTCAAATC
>CASEIK010000088.1 GCA_949288005.1 uncultured Mycoplasmataceae bacterium
ATATCATCCATAGAATCTAATTTTAATGATTTTGCTAATTCTAAATATTTATTAGCATCAAATTCTTTTTTTGACATAAAAACTCCTTAATAAAATTTTACTTTTTATTTTAGAGTTTCCCCAAAACTTAATACATTACCAGGCCACCCAAAAAACAATATTTTACAAAAGACTCATTAACTAATTTTGTTTTATTAATTGAATAATACTCCTGATTAATTAGATGGTTATTTATAAAAGATTTAGACTTACATCTTCATCAGATGCTGATAATAGCTTTTGCCATTCCATTATTTTTTATTTATTAATTTATTAAAATATTTTTCTTCTTTTATTACCATGGTATTATATACACATTTTTTGGAAACAAATTTAACAAAATACTATTTTTACTTCTAAAAAGTGTGTACTTACACATTTTTTGGAAATAATGTTAAATGAAACTACTTTTTATTACTTAAAAATGTGTATATTGTTTAAAAGCAAATTTTATATCTCATTTTATATTGTTTTCATACTAAAATGTGATATTATCACAAAATAGTAATACTAAAATGTGAAATTATCACAAAAAAGTAATACTAAAATGTGAAATTATCACAAAATAGTATATAATTAATAATATGGAAAGATTAATTACAAATAAAATATTAAATTGATCAAAGAAGAAGGATGTATTACCATTGTTTGTGCTTGGTGCAAGACAAATTGGTAAGACATATTCTGTTCTTGATTTTGCTAATAGATATTATGCAAAAAAATATATTTATCTAAATTTTTTAGATACAACTAAGGACTATGAAATATTAAAGAACACAACTAATCCCCATGAAATAATCACAGCACTAGAAATGTTAAATGATGTCAAAATAGATAATGATTGATTAATTATTTTTGATGAAATCCAAGCAATGACAAATATACGTTCATCATTAAAGCATTTTGTTGAACAGAAATTAGGATATAAGATTATTTGTCTTGGCAGCTATCTAGGAAATCTAGTTAATGATCAAACTTCATTTCCGGTAGGAAAAATTGAAACAATTAATATGTTTCCAATGAATTTTGAGGAATTTTTAATGGCTTACAATAAACAAGATTTAATCATTGAAATTAAGAAATCATTAAAAGAAATGAAACCTATTTCTAAACCTATAGATGATTATTTAAATCAATTACTTAAAGAATTTTTACTTGTTGGTGGAATGCCTAAAGCTGTAGATGAATATTTTAAAAATAAAAATATTTATGATGCTTTTGCAATTAATGCGAAATTAATTGATGATTATAAGTATGATATTGTTAAATATATAATTTCAAATAATGATAAAGTCAAGTGTTCAACAATATATGAAAACATACCAATGTTTTTGGCTAAGCAAAATAAAAAATTTATGTTATCTAACATTGATAAAAACGCAAGATATAGAGGTTATGAGATAGCACTTAAAAATCTTATAACTACAAATATTGTATATAAAATAAATAATTTAAATACTTTCTCATCTCCTGGAAGTTTACACCAAAAAGAATCAGAATTCAAAATTTATTATAATAACCCTGGATTTATTTCTACAATCTTTAATTTAAGCAATGAAATTTTATTCAATAATAATCAATATTGCAATGTAAGAGGTTCAATATTTGAAAATTATATCTTATGTGAATTAAGTCAAAAAATTGGTATGAATAATATTTTTTATTATTCGTTTTTAGATGATAATAATAATTTGTATGAAGTAGATTTTTGTATAGAGAATTTATCAGGTAATCTGATACCTATTGAAGTTAAATCATCAAAGGATTTTAGAACAAAAAGCTTAAATAAACTTTTGTCAATTAATGATAAATTAATAGAATATTCAATAATTTTTTCTTTTAAGAACTTCTTATTTGATAAAGAAAATAAAATATATAAATTACCATTATATTCAATAGGTTTCTTGGAATTTGAAAATAATAGAATTAAGCTTAACTACTAAGATGTTATTTACAAATAGTTATACTTGACCAATAATTAATTATTAAATAAAAAATGTATGCTTATACACACATTTTTATTGTTTAGGCTGTTCTACAGTTGATTCTTTATTATCAACAATTAATTCATTAGTTTTCTTTGCTTTAATTAATAAACTAATTGACATCCCAAAAGTAGCTACAATTAAACTATCAGCCATTAATGCAAGAGCAGGTATTGAAATGATTAATGTTATAAGTACGAATAAGAAAGCAATTGATGAAGCTACTATCCCTAAAATAGATACTGCTCTACAGAAACTTTTTGATTGATTAAGTGATTTAGACTTAATAAGCATAATAATTGAACAAACAAATACACCAATTACTGATGTTCAAGCACAAAGACCATTAATAATAGTTATAGGAATAAAAACAGAATTAAAAACTATTATGTTATTAGTTGAGGTACTAATTATTATTAAAACTATTGCAAGAATAAATGAAACAAATATTAGTCCTGAAAAAACAATGTTTGATATTAAAAGATTCTTTTTCATATATATATATATATATATCACACTTATGATCATATTTCAAGATGTTGAAACTATAATCTTTTTACACAAGTTGTATAATCAACATAGTACATAAAAAAATACAAACTGAAGTTTGTATTTAATTGTACTTCCACACAATTTTAAAACAAGGAGTACATAAATATGGTATCACATAATGTTT
>CASEIK010000089.1 GCA_949288005.1 uncultured Mycoplasmataceae bacterium
ATCTATAAATTTCTTATTTTTGCTTATTTTATTGAAAAAAATTTATAATTTTATAGAATTAAAAATAATGGAGAATAAATTAAATTTCATCTTATTTTTGAATTTTTAATTTATGGGTCATTTTCGCTATTTTTTAGCATGTAAAAAAATAATTTTTTTTAGAAAAAAATTAAAAAAAACAAAAAAAATTATTGTTTTTTATACTCATTTATGAACTCTTGAATTATTTCGCTAGCTTCTTGTCATGGTTGACTGCTATAAAGATCTATACCTAGAGTTTTTATTGCATCAATTGGTGATAAACTTGTACCTAATTGTAAAAAATTAATATACTTATTTAAAAACTCTTTATCATTGCTAATAATTCTTTTTGCCACAATACAACCTACAATTTGACCAATAGAATATTTATAAACATAAAAATTACCAGCATAAAAATGAGAGATTCTTAATGGTGTAACCAATGAATAAATATATGGAGCTTGCTTGTATTTATCCTCATCAAGGATTTTCATATACTCTTTCATAGTTGAAAAATATGTATTTGAAATAATATCATATGTTATTGATTTTTTATCATTTATTAATTCATTAATTCTCCATTCGAAATCACTAAATATAACTTGTCTTGTTGTTGTTGCGAAAAAACCTGTTAATAATTCATCAAGAATAAATTTATACATTTGTTTATCATTTTTATATTCCTGCAACAAATAATAATTTAATAGCATCTCATTTGTTATAGAAGCAATTTCAGCACAAAAAATAGTAATTGAGGCATAAACTTTCTGTTTCTTTGAATAATAATATGAATTTAATGAATGCCCTAATTCATGAACAATAGTAAAAATAGAGTTTAAACTTCTATCATAATTCATAAGAATGTAAAATTTTTCCAAACCTTTTGTACCTCCAATAGAATAAGCACCAGAATATTTATTCTTTTTTGGTAACCAAGAGATTCATTTTTCATCAAATGCTTTTTGAACAATAGAAACATATTCATCTCCCATAGGTTTTAAAGCATTAATGGCAATTTTTTTTGCATCATCAATTTCAAATTTACAATTAATTTTAACTAAATCAACAGTTGTATCTCATGGTTCAACTTTTTCAATATTTAATAATTCTTTTAACAATTTTTTTCTATGTTGAAAAAAATCATTATGCATATCCTTATATTTTTTTACTTCCTTATAAATATGAGGAATCAATGAAATATCAATCTCATCTGAGAAACATGTAGAAGAAATATAATTGTCAAAATTTCTAATCTTTGCATGAGTATTTAATGATAAATAATTATAATATAGTGAATGAGTTAAAGTTGTTTTAAAATCATAAAATGCTTTATTAAAACTTATTCAGGATGTTCTTCTCAATTCACGATCACGAGATTTTAGATTAATTATCGCATCAGACTGTTTCTCAATTTTATGAATTTTCTTATTTTCATCGATAGCATCATCAAATTTTATTTCAGAATCAATTAATGTACTATATATCTCATTAACTCCACCATCTGCTATTGACAATCTGGATAATAATGTTTCAGATTCATTACTTAAATTATGTTTTTTAAATTTAAAAATATTTTCAAATGATCTTTTATATTCCTCAATATCTTTATTTTCAAGAAATTGTCTAATTTCTTTTTCATGATCATATACTCTATTTTCATAATCAGCTACTTTAACACTATAATCATTAGCGATTTCACTTAATTCTTGTGCTAATCCTATTCATTTCTGATCAGAAACATCTTCATTCGATTTGTTAGAACAATAATTAAATAAACGATTAGACAAAATAGTATGGTCCCTATTTGCAAACAATCATTGTTTAAAATTATCATAACTTTTAAAAATATCATTATAAAGTGATAATAAATTTTTAAATGAATTCTTTCATTCTTTAATTAATTCATCAACACTTGCACCATTTAGTAAAGATTCTAAATCTCAATTATATTTTTCATATAACCTATCCATTCTGCTCACCTCTTATTTTCTTTAAAAATTTTTGTTGATCCTCAAAAGGTATTTTAACAAACCCGGTCCCAGAAACAAAACTATTGCCATAATCTATAATGTTATCAATTGTATCAAGATTTATACCACCATCAATAACAATTGAACAATCTAATTTATTGTTTTTAATATATTGATATGTTTGCTTTATATAATCAATAGATTCTAACATAAATTTTTGTCCACCTTTACCAGGTACAACTGTCATCAATAAAACAAAATCACAATACTTTAACAAATCAAAAAAATTAATATCATTTGGTCTAATAGCAATTCCAGCTCTAATATTTTTCTTTTTTATACTTGTTAATATATCTATAACCTCCTGTGTTGATACAACCTCATATTGAAAACATAAAGATGAAATCCGATGATTTAAAAACCTATCAATAAATTTATAAACGTCTTTAGACATTATATGCACATTAATATTAAAATTATGTTTATTAATTATTTCAATATATTCATCTACAAAACTAGTTGGAGTTGGTGCATAATCACTGGATACAAAATCATAATGAATCTCCTTAACATTAAGTTTTATCATTTTTTGTAATTCATCATTAATTTTATTTAAATCAAAAGATAGTATTGATGGTTGTATTGTTTTTAAATTATTTTTCATTAATTACACCTAATACAAAATCACCTATAGCATTAGAATTATTATCACCAATTACATATTTAGCAATTTCTTTAACTTCACTTCTGGCATTACCCATTGCTACACCGTTTCCAACATGCTTAATCATAAGAAAATCATTATTAGAATCACCGAAAGCATAAGTATCATCATTAGAAATATTTAATTCATTTTGAATAAATTTCAATGCATTATATTTATTGACACCTAAGGGATCACAATCTAAATAACACTTAGATGTTTCTGTTATTGTACACATTCCTCTTGATTCAAATTTTTCTCTTAAAATTGGTATATATTCTAAAACATACTTTTTTTCAGCTTTTATTGCAATATGTAAAACAGGATCATTATAAAGAGTTTGTTTCACAAAATCTCAATTGTCATATTTTGGGTTTTTGGTTCCACCAATAAAAAAATTTTGATCATCTATTTCAGTTTTTGGATCATTACCAAAATATATACGATAAAAATTCTTGTCATTAGATCATTGCAATTCTCTTTTGATTTTTTGAGCAATAGAAACAATTTCTTGAATTATTTCATGATCTATTGGTTTAGAAATAATTTTTGTTTCACATTTCTTTAAATTAGTGATAATACCACCATTTATAGTAATAACATATTCAATTTTTGGAAACAATTTCAATTCTTTTTCTAATTGGCAAAAATTACGACCTGTAGCAATAACTACATGGTGTCCTTTGTTAATAGCTTCATTTAATGCATAAACAGAAGAATCATTAATGGTTCTATCATCGTTTAATAAAGTACCATCCATATCAAAAACAAATAGTTTTTTATTCATATAACCCCTTATCTAGGTAAAAAAGTTAAAACTTATACTAAAATTTTTTTCTTTTTTTAAGAGATTCTTTTTTCTTTTCCATTCTTCTTAACCCAGGTCTAAGGTAATACTCATGTTTTCTAAAATCTCTTCTAGTTTCATTTGCTATTCTTTTAAAACGCTTAATAGCTTGTTCAAGATCATTTTCAACAATAATTGTTCTAGACATCAATATCACCTCCTTAGTACATAGTTACTTTATATAATAACATATTTTTTTCTATTTGAAACTTCATAATCTATTTTTAAATAGTAGACAAACTAAAGTAATAATCAGTAACAAACCTAATAAAGCAGCTCCACCAATAGTAATATATGTTAAGAAATTGTCTTTTTCTTTGTTTATCTCACTAAATCCAGTGAAATCAATTGATGATGATTTTTTATCACTCTTATATAAAATAATTGAATCATTTGTACAATTATTAAAATTTGATTCGGACTTTTCACTATTTGAATTAACAATAAAACTTCATCATTCACTAAAGGAAATATCATATGAAACAATACCTTTTTTTTCATTGACTAACTTAGAATTTAAATCAATGTTAATCTTTTGAGATGAAATATCTTGTTTCACTAATCCATCATCACCTAATGAAATGTATTTGTTTATATTATTAACTAAGTAATTAATTACTTCATTTGTATCAAATGTAAATAAATTTGCTGATGTATTACTTAACCCAAATAAACTAGAATCAATTTCAAGATCTGAAATAAACTTTGTTTCCTTACCGGTATTTATTTTTAGTTTGATAATAGCATCATCACCATTTTTATTTTTTAAAATAACTGGATCAGTCATTATACTACCTGTCTCAGTAAATGTATTTATAACCTTTATTTTAAATTCCAATGTTCCAAGTTGATCATTAATTCTTATTTTACCTGGATTATATTTATCAAATATTGAATTATTTCCATCAATTCCAATAATATCTACAACTTCAGTTTTAACTGCTCCAGTCAAAGCTGAACTACCTAAAATAATATCCAAATACGATTTACCAGAAACTCTTTCTTTGTTAAGTTCTTCAATTAAATTTGATGAAGTTTTAAGATATACAGAAGGTATATATTTTATGTCACTTGCATCTATTGTTGTAGATTGTGAAGCAAGTGTAGTGTCCTTAGCTCTAAAACCTCTAAAAGTAATCTTAGTTTTGTTGCCTTCATCATCTTGTTCTACATAGTTTTCATTAATGAAGTTTTTCATTGAAACTGTTGCAACAATTTCTCCAGTTGAACCTCTTCTTTCTAAGATTTCATTGACAACAATTGTTGTCTTTGGAGAAACACCATCATCATAATACAATATGTTATCGACATTTTTCGTAATAACTTCATTTGCATATTTACTTAATTGATTGATTGTAATATTACCAGTATACATTTTAGAAGCATCAGTATTTGAAACATCTCATATATCATTAATATATTTAGTAGGTTCAACCTTCTTGAAACCAACTAATTTTATTCTGGCAGACTTTCATTTATTATAATCTTTACCAGCATCAACAAGTTCTATATTTCCTCCAGTTGTTTCACTAAAGTAATTATTATACTTGAATGTCAGATATCTTGTATTTGGGTCTTGATTGTTATATTCTTCTAAAACAAAATCTCTCATATCAATAATTGGTTGGAAATTACTAGGCAAATTTGCTGTAGTTTGGTTAGCTATATTTTCATTGAAAAGGGATTTTAAAAAATTTGTATCACTATTAGCTAAATATTGGATATCAGATGCTTGGATATTTCTAGCAGTATATGATGAAATTGAACTAAAAAGAGAAATATCTAAATCATTTGGGTTAGTAGTTGGTCCATTTACTGTATTAAAGCCATTAATAATCAAGCTAAACAACAAACCACCATACTCAGGTATACCATTAGAGTTATAGTAATATGACAATTTAATAGGTATTATAACACTGCCATCTAAATAATTAGTTGTTCACTTATTTTTTTCTGAAACAATAATATTCTCTTTTTGAAAGTCATCAGGTAAATTATTGAATATCGGTTTAATCAAGGAATTACCATTTCTAAAATTGTACAATGCTTCATTAATTAGCGAAGGAGTTAATTCTTCTATAGTATTAACATTGAATATTTGTTCTTTTCTAACATCAATAATATTTCGCATTGTTGTTCCACCAGATACAATCTTGAAACCAGACAAAATAACGTTTTGTTCTAATGGAGGAAAATCATTAACATGATATAAACCATCGCTACCAAAATAATTAGTTAATTCCATATCAAATGATAAGTATCCTTGTTTGTTATTAGCTACAATTGTATCTTCTACAATATTAATATCATTAATAGTTGTATTGTAAGTAGGATTTTTAACAAAAATATTTATATTTTTTGAAATAAATCTTCGTAAATCAATTTGTGATGATGTTCAATCACTAGCCAAGATGTCTGATAATTCACTAGAGTTAGCATAAGTAAAAATTGATGTAGTTAAAACTTTTTTAAATCCAGTCAAGATAACATTCCCAATCAATGGAACAGAGTTTTCAATTAATGAACCATCAAATGAAGAAAAATATGATAACAATTTAACTTCAAAAGAAATAGAACCATTTATATAATCGAAAGAAAAATTTTCAGTTCTTATTGCATTAACAAAATTACTATAATTAAATTCTTTGCCAAATATATCAATTATTTTCTTAGTAGGATTTAAAATAATACTTTCTAGACCACTTTGCTTAATTGTTGTAAATAAAATATATGACATAATTTGTTTAAAATTTTTATTCTTAGACAATTGTGCAATATTTAATTCACTATAATTTAATCTAGAAGAAATATTAAAATTTTGATCTCCATTGATAATATTAGCTAATTCAACACCGATTTCTCCATCTAAAAAATAATTAGCATCTTTCAAGATAGTTGGATTAATTTTCTTAAATCCATCAATTTCAACAACATACTCATTTGATCAATTATCATATGGTAGGCCATTACTATCAATGAAATCCCTTATTTTAAATGTAGCTGTTATAGTACCGCTAATATTATCTGATGCTAATGAGACTATTTGTAGATTTTCAGGAATTCTTTTTGCTATATCTCAATTCATAATTACATTACTATTTTCAGATAAAATGAAATTTGCTATCATTGAACTACTTGAAGTGTTTGCAACATAATTTGAAGCCAATTCATTTTCATACCCACTAATAGTAACCTTATCATTAACTGAAGTACCATTTTCAATGGTTTTAAAACCTGTTAATAATATTTCAAAAATCTTAGATGAATTTGATACATAATTTGCATCGTCATCCATAAATTTATTAAGTTGTACTTTTACTAATAAACCACCATTACTAGGAATACCATATAAAGTTTCTCCATTATCAACAATTACAGTTTTTAAGGATACATCACTAGTTCAATTAAAATTAAGTTTATAATCACTTGGCAAGTTTTTAAACAAATTATTTTTTTTAATTAATTCAACAATCTTTTCTTGAACACTAATAGGAGTGCCATTAGGACCATTTGTACCATCTAATTTTAAAAATTCATATGATGTATATTTAGAAAATTCAGGAATGCCACTTATAGAGAATGAAGGTGTTAAAACTGTTGGTGATGCAGTGTTTTTGGTTAACAAAGTTATATTAAAATCTTTAGAGTTAGTACCTACACTTATAAAATTACCATTATCATCATAATAATTACCAGTCATGTGAGCTTTAATTGTTATTCTTCCTAATTTATTGTTATTAACACGCGAAGATTCAACTAATTCAATATTGTTAAGTTCCATAGTATCTGTTTTATTAATCACTAGATAATCAAAAATAAATTTTCTAATCTCATATGATGTTATCATCTCTGGTATTTTATTAAAATTGCATGATGCAGGGATTCCAGAAATATATGTAGTCTTAACTTGCTTAAAACCATTAATAATTATTGTTGCGTTTAATGGAACAAAAGAATTAGCATCATTTTTTTTGTTGTGATAATGTCCTGAATTATCTATTCATTCATTAAGAGAGATGTTTACAGAAAGTTCACCCAATGAATTGTTTGCTGATGTAGAAACAATATTAATTGATGTTTCAGATAATGATTGTCATTTTCCTTTAATACCCTTATTAATAACTAACGTTTTTATCTCATTTTCATAATTTTGTGAACTAAGAAAACTAGATGGTGAAATTGTAGATTTATTATCAATGAATAATTTTTCAACAAAACTTGTTGGATTAATAGTGTTAAATCCAGTGATAGTGACATCTTTTTGCAATATTTGTGATGATTGATTATTATTAATTACAACTAAAACACCTGATTCATTTATGTACTTTTTTAAACCAACAGTTAGTGTGATAGTTCCATTAATATTGTTATCTACAACATTTTTTATAACAACATCAGATTGAACTAAATTATTTGGAGCACCATTAATTAAGTTATTAATAACCAAGTCCTTAATTGTAAAATCAAAATTAGAATTTTCAATATATTCAAAAGGTAATTGATCTGAAGATATGACATATTGGTCTTTAATTGAAGTAGATTCTTTTGTTGATAAAAAGTTTCTAAAAACTATATTTGGCGATGGTGAAGATGGTGAATTTGAGATATTTCCATTATTATCATAATAATTTCTTAAATATCTAAGCCCAATTATTGTAATTGTACCATCAAAATTATTAACAATTGCTCGAGAATAACTAATATCATTTTCTGTCATTGAACTCGGAACATTTGTTGTATATTGCAAAATTAATGTTTTAATTTGTTCATCACTTAATTCATAAGGATACATAGAATCATATGGATTGGAAACAATAACATTCAAATCAGTAGTGGTTGGAGCTGATGTTTTGAAACCAATTACTGTGACAGTTCCATCTAAAGTCTTGGATAATACTTCTCCTTCAGCAGGCTCTTTACCGTTGTCAATATAATTATTTAAAGAAACATCAAATGTTACCTCACCTTTTAAATTGTCAACTGCAATAGAATTAAAAATTAAGTTTTTAAATTGTGATGTTGTTGATTTGTTAACTATTGCCTTATCTCAAACAAATAACTTAAGATTTTGTAAATAAGTAGAGTTAGTTATAACTTCACCAGGTGTTTTGTCTGATAATTGATTATTGTCTGAAATACTTATTCTAGATGAAATACTAGTATTAGCTCAATTCTTAAAACCTTGTAAATTTAATCGACCAAAGCTTTTACTAGAGTTATTAACTCAAACTATTTTACCCATTCTTTCATCTCTAGTAGCTTCATAATAAGAGTTTAACTTAACATCATTAATAGTTACTTGACCATTAGATAAATTGAAACCATTATTAATAGTTATATTAGATTGTCCAAAATCTGGATTATCTTGTGCATTATCTGGATTACCAACAAATGATGGTGAATTAATAGGAAGGTTTTTGAATATCGATGTTGCATTATTAAAAATAATTTTTTTGATTTTTCCTTCATCAATAGTGTCAGTGTTTTCTTGACCAGAAACAACATAATCTTGTGTTGAAATTGCAGTTTCTTCTGAAGGTAATACTTTAAATCCAGAAATATTAATACGACCGATATTTTTAAAATTTTGTTGATTTTCAATTAATTTACCATTTTCATAATATTTTGAAACAAACACAAAAAGCGTCATAGTTCCAGTAGTGTTATCAACACGTTCTACCATAACATTAATATCACTAGGTAACAATGCAGGAGCATTATTTATTAATGGATATGATGATCCAATACTATTTATTATTCTATTAATAATAGATGATTTAATATTCGAAGTTGAATTAAAATTAAACAAATGATCTATTTCAACATTGAAATTAACATAATTGCTTGCAATAAACTTGTTAAAATCTACAATAGTAACACCGCTTTCAACAGCTATTGTATCTTGATAGTGTGAACTAAAATTAATAATGCTAAAATCGCCTAAATCAATCATCTTACTAACATTAGTAATATTTTTATCAATCCTAATTATTTCACCATTACTACTGATACCATTTCTAAGATATACATGAAAATGTATGGAATTTGAGTCATAATCTTTTACAAAATTATCAATATATATATCTTCATTTTTATTAAAATTAGGAGGCAAATTTATCAATAAACTATTTATTAGATTAATTGCTTTATCAACATTATAAGATAAAATAGATTCAGTATAATTAATATCATATGTATTTTTTTCTAGAGATGTAGGTTTAGCTTTCTTAAAACCATAAATAATTAATGATTTTTTACCTAAAAAGAAATTAAAATTCCCAGTCATTATTAAACCATTTGAATCATAATAGTTTTGAACATTTATTTGTGCAAAATCTGCATCTATATCAGGATTATTAATTGTTATAGTACCTTCAATATTGTTTACTACTATATTGTTTTGTATATTCTTGAATGTAACAATAGCATTTTCAGGAGCATTAATTAAACCATCATTTTTAATTATTTCATTCAAAGTATCAATATTACCCGCAACTTCAGAAGCATACATTGAAGAAGGAGAGTATTTCTTTCCATTAATTTGAATAAAACTTATTGCTTCAAAATTTTCAGATAATATAGTTGGAAAAACACGCTTAAAACCACCAATTGATATTTTTCCTACATTAAATAATGTATCTTCATTAACACCATCCCAATTATAAATAGCACCATGAATTTTAGCTTTTTTTAAACCAATATCAAATTGAATTACACCTTCAATATTGTTAATTACAACTGACTTCTTAATAATAGCCAAGTTATTAATATTCATAGCATCTTGTGGCAATTCATATATTGATTTTAAAATTAAATTAGCAATGCTAGTTAAAGTAGAATCATTATTGAAACTATTTGCTAATTGATATTTTTCTCAAACAGTTGATGCTAAATAACTAGAATTAGGTGATTGAAAAATATTTTGAGATAAATAAGTTGTTGTGTCATCTATAGAAACACCTAAAAATTCACTATTATATTTATTACCACTATCATTATATTGAATATATCCATTTGAATTAACAAAATATTTTAAACCAATACTAAAAGAAACGGACTTATCATTTATTGAAACATCTGAAAATGATCAATTAGTTGGGCTAAGTTCATCATCAGTTGCAATTAAACCATCCTTATTAATACCAGAATATGCCTTGTAATAATCAGTAGGATAACCAAAAATAAATTCATTTCTCTTTACAGGTACATTGGCTAATAAGTAGTCTATTTGTTGACCATTCAATCTCTTGATTGGTAATTTAAAAAAACTATAGCCATTAATATCCACAAAAACATTTTCTTCATTATTAACTTCATTCAAAAAATCATCAATATTTTTATAACCAAAAGTTAAAAATGAAAGAAATTCATTTTTATAATTTTCAATTAAATATTTAATTTGATTGCAATCAATAGTTGGATATGAATCAACATTATAGACAAGATTAATTCTAGGGTTTATTGTTGTAGATATTTTTTCAGGAGCTTTAAAATACAATTTAAATTCATAATTAACATAATCATTTGATAATACATTATTTTTAACTACGCCTTTTAGACTAAATTTAACATTTAGATGATTGTACCCACCAGGACTATTTTCTGGGATAGATATACTAACAGAATTAATTTGAGATAATAAACTACTTGAAATATCTTCTCCATCAAAAGCAACTATTGGCTTTTTAGTTTTTAAATCATATACATTCTCAAGACACCTTTGAACTATTGTAGCAACAATTAGGTTTTTTCTATCAATGATATATTGTGAAACACTTTGACTTGATTTTAAATAATCGTTAACTCCAAATGTTATATATGCATCATTAGGAATAGAGAAAATGTCTCGAATGTTTATTGAATCATTCAAAATAGAAGTATTTGATAATGAACTTATCCTTTTAAAACCATTAATAGTAAATTTTATTGGTTCTAATTGTTTAAATTTATATTCATTAATAACATTATTTTGTTGATCAAGATTATTTGTTACGAAATCTGAATACACACCAATACCTGGTATAATTGAAACATTAATAACACCATTAATATCATCTGCATATGCCTTTATTTTCATATCTGATAACGTGTTTGCAATACCACCATTTATAGTTAATTTCAATTTTTTACCAAATAAATTATTTTTTAAAAACTCTGAAGCAGTATATTCTGAAACATCGGAATTAGCCAATCCACCATTATGTTCAACAGAAATAAAAGTATCTATCTTTGGAGCACATCAATAACCAACACCATTAACATTGGAAATTACTCCTGTTAAATATTCAAAAGCTTTGTTATTATTAATTGAGTAGTAACTTCCATATTTACCTGTTAAAAAATCCATATTGATTGGTGAAGAATTAATCCCATTTCCATTGGCTAAAGTTAAAGTATTTGCTTTATTGTTTGTTACCAAATAATCATTTCTAACTTTTAAATTAACTGCAATAGGATTTTTGTTATTTACACTAGAATCACCACTATAAGTATTTTCCAATGTTGAATAATATATTTGCTTATCATCAACAATAAATGGCTGAGCAATATTAGCTGTACCATAATCAATAGGTTGAGAGTTTCTATATGATTCATTCAAAATATAGTGATTATAATTTTGTCATGTTGAAAGACTTAATCACTGTTCACTATTGTCTGGTTCTAAGAAATTATATTGCACTTCATCCATAGAATTAGAATTTGCATAATTTGATATTGATGCATAAAAATTAGAATTACCTTCACCATTAATTAAAAGTTTGCTTCAATAATTTTCAATTAACTTTATGGTTGCAGTTTCACCATTACCAAAATTATTGAAATCAAAAAGTTTTAATGATTTTTTACCATCAAAAGGACTTGTTGGTTGATATAATTCATTATTAACACCAGTGTTGTAAGGTCAATTATATATAAAACGTTCCAAATTTCTGTTGACACCAAATAATTGTGCGGAGTTTACACTTAAACCAAATCCCTTATTTACAATATCAGGAATTGAAAAACTATTTTCTACTGTTGTTGGATCAAAAACATTTTGTAAGTCAACAACACTTCTAAAATCAAGATCAACGAAATTATCTGGTTTAAACCCTTGAAAAGTTATCACATCTGTAAAAGTTTTTGTTGGCTCAATAGTATAAACATAACCATTTTCTGTATAATTCACAGTTAAAAAATTTTCAACAACAACATCTATAGAAATTACTCCATTTTTATCATCAGGTCTCAAAACCATACTAAAATCATTTTTTGAAGAAATAGAGTTTGTTGAATCAATTCTAAACTTATCTAACTCGCTTTGATTAGCCTTTAAATATGCTATATATTCACTAGCTGTATAATCACTTAATGGAGCACTCATTACTCCACTTTGGTTATTATAATATAATTGTATATTTTGTGAACTTTCAGGAACAAAGAAATCATAATTTGTACCATTATTTTGCACAATAAAGTTATAGTAAAATGCTGTGTTCTCTATTTTTTTACCTGAAGAATCTATCGACCAGTTTTTAACATTATCTCCAGCAAGTGGGGCATACATCCTTAATAATGGTAATTGATTATTAGAAATAGACTCCAATCCAGAAGAGTCAATTGAAAATATTGCAATCTCATTTGGGTTTAAATATAGATTTTGCAAATTAGTTATAGATACATTAGAAATAAATTGATCACCTGTTGGGTTATCATATGTTTGAGAAATCGATGAACCATAATTCCCATCATTTACTAAGTTTCCATTGCTATATTTTTGATATCCAATAAAAAAGTTACTATCAGAATTAGACTTAATTCGTTCATTCAAAGGTACATTACTAGCTGGTTTATCTAAATTAAATGTATTTGTAAAAAAACTATTATCAAAAGAAATAGCTGGTTTTGATGTTGATTTATTTAATGTGATTGAAAACTTATTTGATGAACCATTTGAAAATGTAGGTAGAAAACTAGAAGATAGATTAAGTTGTTTAGGTTTAGTCAACTTTATTCTAGATGGAACAAATTTTTCACTAGATACCTCTTCCTCAACATTTTTTTGTTTACTAGAATTAGCAGTAGTATTTTGGTTATTTGTTGAATTGGAATAACTATCAAAAGATGCACTTTGAACACCAAGCACACTAAAACCAATAGTTGAGCCAACAAGACCAATTACTGATAAACCAATGAAAATGTTATGCAATTTAATTTTCTTAAATCTACCCATATCTATATATTTATATTTTAATAGTTATAATAAATTTTTTAAAAATTTTATTATTTCACTAATCTTTTTCTGTGATTCTTTCTCAGAAAACGATAAAGTACCATGAGGTTCATTACATATGTTTATTGCTAATAAATTTATCACAGATTTAGCATTCGCTATTTGATTTAAATAAGAATAAGACACATCGTACTTACATTTTTCAATTAATCCAACCAATTCAGAAACATTAGTAATTGATAATTCTCTAATCTTAAAATCATTTAAATTAATTTTCATAATCAACTCCAACTAAATATAATCCACAACTTGGTGCCTTATATCCAACTTTACCTTTTTGTGGCAAATGAAATAAATCAATAATCTCTTTTTTGTCCATCTTATCTTCACTATATGCTAAAAATGAACCAACTATCATTCTTACCATACTCCTTAAAAAACCATCACCAACTATTTTTATTATAAGGAAATTGTTATTATATTTGATATCTATATCAAAAATAGTTCGATAACATCTTTCTATTTCATAATTTGTTGTTGAAAAAGAAAGAAAATTCTTTTTTCCAATAAACAAATTCTTTATTTTGTTTAATTTCTCAATATCTATGTGTTTATTATATTGATAAAAATTTTTTTCAAAAATTGGATTTATTTGCTCACTACAATCAATAATATACATATATGTTTTTCGTTTAGCATAATATCTTGCATGAAAATCATTAAAAGTATAACTACATGATAATACACGTATATCTCTTGGTAGTTTTGAATTAAGAGCTTTCTTTAAATCATCTGAATCAATTTTTTTATCTAACTTAAAATTTATAACCTGATTTATAGCATGAACACCTGCGTCAGTTCTACCAGAAGCATTTATTTGTGGCTTAGTACCGAAAAGAAGAAAAATAGATTTTTCTAATTCACCATAAATAGTTTTTAATCCAGGTTGGGGTGCTCAACCATGATAATTAGATCCGTTATATGATATAGATAATTTGTAATTCATAATTATAATAACCCAACTTCCAGTATACCAAATGGTGCAAATGTTAATGATAACAAACTAAAAGATATAGTTAAACTTCCTACAAAAAATATTGAAGATAAATACAAATAATCAAAAATACAAAAAGAGGATTGCCTATATATAGTTCGACTAGCATTAGGACTATATCCTCTTGCATCCATTGCATTAGCTAAATCATCACTTTTTTTAATTGATATAGAGAATAAAGGAACTATCAATGCTATCAAAGCTTTTATTTTAACAATAATATTACCATTATAAAAATCTAACCCTCTAGCGGCTTGTGAGTTTAAAATTCTTTTTGATTCTGATAAAAGAGATGGAATGAATCTAATACCGATTGATAATATAAGTGCGCATTCAGATGCTGGGAATTTAAAAACTTTTAAAGGAGAAAGCAATCTTTCTAAACCATTGGTTAATTCTATAGAAGTGGTTGTAGAAATTAAAATAGTTGAAGAAATAATTATCAATACAATTTTATTAGCAATAAATAATGATTGTGAAAAAGCAAATGGAGAAATAGTATATCATGTTGTGTTGTATAAAATGGTTGAGTTCATTGAATACGCTATGTCTCCTTCATACAAGAATGGGGTGTTTTTTACTAATTCATATTTATATTCAACTCCTTTATATATAAAATCATTATTAAGCAAGTATAGCAATGCTTTTGCTTCATTATAATCCTTAATGATATTCACATTATTTGCCATAACTAAATCTAATAGTTTTTGTTGAGCGACACTATTATATTTATTAAATCAATTGATTACAACGCTTTGGTTCTTAAAATATTGAATCATTTCATCATTAACTTGACCAAAAATTGTACCACCATATATTTCTGAAACAATTGTATTTTTTATATTTATGCTATTGTCAATGAAATTGTTATTCCAAAAACCACCAACTCATAAATTACTATTTTCAGTCAAATAATAAGCAAAAGGATTTTTTATTGTTATCCAATTAATAATTAAAAATAAAACAAACATTAATAAGTATGTTTTTAAAACATTAACATATACTTTTGATTTTAATTTAGCCACAAGAAATAAAGGTATAAATATTGAAAATAAAATCAATTGATTAAAAAAACCACCTGGAAGAAAAATTACAATTATTGACAAACAAAAAAATAAAAACTTAAATGAAGGATTTATTTTTCTTAGTATGCTATTATTTTGTAAAGTACTAGTTAACATCTTTTCTTATCCTTTAATATTTTAATTAAACATTCTGATAATTCATAAACATTTTTAGGTTGCATTTCTAATAGAATTTTAAATTTATTATTTTTCTTAATTAATTTTTTGATAATATTGATAACTAATGGTTCATTAATATTTGTAGTATCTAAAATATGTTGATCAAAAAAGATTTCGTATGGATTACCATGTTTTACAAGTTTGCCATCATGAATAACTAACACTTCATCTGCAATAGATAACACTTGATCCATTGAATGGGTAATAAATATCAATGTTTTGTTAGCACCTTTTAAATCTAACATGTATCTTATCATATCTTGTTCACCAACTGGATCTAATCCAGCAGTAGGTTCATCAAATATGTAGATTAATGGATCTATTGCAAAAATACCAGCTAGAGCAACTCTTCTTTTTTGACCACCAGATAGCTCAAAGGGCGAATCATTAAATTTTGTTTCTGGGATTTCTAATTTAAGCAAACAATTTTTAGATCTATCAATTGCTTCTTGTTTTGGAATTTTTAAATTTCTTGCGCCAAAACTAGCATCGGATAAAATAGTACTTTTAAATAATTGATATTCAGGAAATTGATACACCATTCCAACTGACTTTCTAATATTCTGATAGTTTTTAATTTTCTTTTTATATTTTTTGTCTAAAATAGAAGAAAATTTAGAATTATAATTTTGAATATTGATATCAATAATTTCCTTTAACTCATCAGCAATACTAATCGTATATAAATTAAAGTTACTATATTTTTCTTCTTTATCATTAATATAAGATTTATTAATTCCTTTTTTTAAATTAAAATTTTGATTACTAATGGATTTTATACGATTATAAACATCACTATATTTAGCATCCTTAGCTATATATAAAATATATATAAAATTTCCATTGTTATTAGCAATTAACTTTTTTGCTAAAATAACATTAATCAAATTTCTTTTTGATTTTAACTCATTATCAACAATTTTTACTATTCCATATTGAGGTTTTGACAAACCATTAAAACAACTTATTAAACTTGATTTACCACTACCAGATTGTCCAATAATGCAATAATTCACTCCTTGCTTAAAATCAAAAGAAAAATTGTTTACAGCCATCTTGTAATCTTTTGGAGAATTTTCGTTATAAATAACAAACAAATTACTAATACTCAATATATTTTTTGTTAGATTTTGATTATAATTTATTTTTTTCGACATAATTGCTCCACTAATTTATTATCATCTAATGTTAAATCAATTTTCAAACCTTTATCTTTCAATAATTTTGTCAATTTTAAACAAAATGGTAAATCTAGCTTAGATAATTTTAAAAACTCATAATCATTAACAAGTTCATCTAATAAGCAAAATCTTGCAACCTTACCATTATCCATGCAAAGAATTTTATCTGATTGAATAAGTTCCTCCATATCATGAGTTATAGAAATTATTGTTCTATTGTATTCTTTTTGTAAAAATTTCATAAGTTGTTTTAATTCAAGTTTTGCAATAGGATCTAACATTGATGTAGATTCATCAAAAATAATAACTTTAGGAAAAAGTGCTAAAACTGAAGTAATTGCTACTTTTTGTTTTTGACCACCAGACATATTAAATGATTCATTACTTAATAAATCAGTGATATTTATAATTTTTGCAGAATTGATTATAATATCTTTCATATCAGATTGTTTTACACAATAATTTTCTAATCCAAAAGCAATGTCATCCTCAGTAGTTAAACCAATAAATTGATTATCTGGATTCTGAAAAATAATTCCAATATTTTTTCTTAATAAATTAACATTTTTCTTAGTAACCAATTCATTATATATGTAATAATTTCCTGAATCTGGTCTTAATAAACAAGATACTATTTTAGAAATAGTTGATTTTCCTGAACCATTATGACCTACAATACAAATGTATTCACCTTCATGAATATCAAGAGATATATTTTCTAATATGTATTTTTTTTCAGTAAATTCATCATGATTATATGAAAAATAAATATTCTCAAATCTAATTACTGATTTATTAGTCATATCAAACCACTCCAAAATTATTTTTTCTTTTCTTTCTTTTTAGCTTCACGCTCTTCCTGCTTAGCTAACTTAGCCTCTTGTTTTAAACGTTCCTTTTCTAAACGTTTTGCTTCTTTTTCTTCCTCTTTTGCTTTTCTTTGTGCTTCTACTTTTGCAGCAACCTCAGCAGCTTTTTCTTGTTCAATACGCATATTTTCTTCTTCAATCGCGATTGATTTTTGAAGATTTTCATTTTTTATTTCATCAAACACATTTCTTGATCAAATTTCAACAATATCAAAATCTTTACGCTTAAACCCTTGCAAAATTCTTCTTTTAAAAATACAAGTAATTGGCAATATACGGTTTAATCTAGATAAAAAATCTAAATCTTCTTGATTCATCTTTGGGATAAAATATAGTTCACATCAATGAGTACTAGGATCTAGAAAAGGAATATTAAATTTAATTTTCTTAACATTAAACTTATAAAGTGTTTTTTCATTTAAGGCATGAGGGTTGTCATCTTCTCTTGGACAAATATATCCTTCTACCTCTTGATTAAATAAATCACGAAATCAATTTATTATCTTCTTAAAAATATTCATATCACTTTTCTCTATACTTATTAAATTATAACAAGTAAAGCTCTATTTGTTATAGAGTATATAAAAAAAGTTATACCCCGCAGGTATAACTCTTGTGTGACTATTGCACCTTTATATATATATTATACTACAAATTTATATAATTTCATAAAACATAATAATTTTTTTCATGTATTTTTTCTATGATCATCTTTTTCCATAATTACTCTAAGTAAATGAATAACTCTATCAAATAATGTAAATTCCCTTAAATGTCAAAAATAATCAATAATTAAAATTACCTCAAATAATCTTAAACTTTTTGAACCAGCATAAAAATTATCTCGTAAATCTATTGCATCGATAAAACGATTAATATTATCTCTTTCGTTTTTAAGTTCAATATCAAAAATTTGATTATTATGATAATTACGATTTTTAACAACATCCAATAATTTGATTATGCAAATGAAATTATTAATAATATCTTCATGAATAATATCTTTTTGAAAATAAAACTTAATAATTTCTGTTCTTAATTCTTTTCGAATGTTTTTTAAGATTTCAATAATTACACTAAATGTTCAGTTTACAGATAATTCTCAAATAGGAACATTTCTCACATTTCACTCATCAATAATACTATATTTGTTTTTAATTTTGCTACTCTTAATGCTGTTTTTAACTAATTGATATTTAAAACCAACTATTTCATCAGAAAATAATTTCGGAAATATATATGAAAAATCCTTATTACTAATATTTGTTAATAATCCACCTTCCATTTCTGGAATATATGTATTTTTCTTATGATCCAAAAATTTTTCACAAAGCACACTACTAATAGCTGTTGCTAATTTCCTTTCAATATTTAATAAATTGGGTAGCATCATTTGTGATAAAGCTCTATCAAAATTAAAAATTGAAATAATATCATTTGATGTTATATTATTCAAATACGTTCCACCTTCAAAATTATTATCAAAGAAAAAACGATTGTATCTCTTAATAACATTTTTATAATTATAGCTTGATATATAATATCTAAGTTTTTCTTCATCAATAATTTTTAATTTTTTTTCTTTTTTAAGAAAATTTATTTGCTCATCTATCGTCAAAAACTTTTTCATAAACCCTCAATAAATATAACATATTGATTATATCATAAAATATTAATTTTTGATATTGTTGAAACTATAATCTTTTTACACAAGTTGTATAATCAACATAGTACATAAAAAAATACAAACTGAAGTTTGTATTTAATTGTACTTCCACACAATTTTAAAACAAAGAGTACATAAATATGGTATCACATAATGTTTTTTTAAACAATTATTATAAACTTTCATGAAAAAGAAATAAAAAAGCAAGAGAAGCAAGAAATTTAATAGAGGAAGCACCTTTTATTTTTGAATATATTGAATGATTTAA
>CASEIK010000090.1 GCA_949288005.1 uncultured Mycoplasmataceae bacterium
ATTAGTGCATCAGGTAGTAATCTAGCACAATATACTGTTGCAAAATTAGCAAGTGTTATTGGTCATCCTGCCCCTGATTTAGGTGATGAAAATAGAGTGATATATAGTGATTTAAAAAATTTCTTGCAAGAAAAATATAAAGAGATTTTTGATTATTATATTGAACCATCATCAACAAACAATGATTTTGTTTCATTTATTAATCAAACTGGAGAGGTTATAGACGATGCTAGTAGTCAATCTATTACTTTCAAATTTAGCATTCAAGCTGCTTATTTAAATGGACAAGTTGTAGGAGTAATAAATGGAAATGATATTTGACCAACATCATTATATAAACATTTTGAAATCAAAATAACTAATTTAGCTCTACCTAAAGAGACTACAATTAAAGAAGATGTTAGAAATAATGGTATCAATGCAAATAACGGATTAGAGTCAAAAGCTCCATATGAGGTTGTAGAAGAAGATATTCAAAATTTTATTGCTACAAATATTAACAATATTTTTAATCAACCTGCTCAGTTTAATTCAAATGATGTTACAAATGTAAATATTCAAATTGTCAATTCTACGACAATAACTGTACGATTTAGATGTCCTATTTATTTAGATGATAATGTTACAACTGACGAGTTTAGTTTTAATATCAATAATTTAACAAACAAAGATACTAAAATTAAAAACGAAATAGTAAGTAATGGATTAAGTGTTAAAGGAAGTTATCTAGAAAACTACCCTGTGTCAAACATAAAAGAAGTAATTGGTAATGATGTTCCTGCATCTAATAGTGATAGTGTAGACTTATATAATAATCTTAAGAATTTCTTGCAAGAAAAATATACTGAAATTTTTGATTATAGTGTTCCTGCTAATAGTGGAGATACTGATTTTATTTCTTTCTCAAATGACAAAGGTGAAGTTTTAAATTCTGGAGAAGATTCTATAACATTTAATTTTACTGTTAAATCAGCATATGTTGATGGTAAAAAAATAGGTGAAGGAAATTCAAATAATAATCAATGATCACCTTCTCTATATAAAAAATTTGAAATAAAATTACATGGTTTTGCAATAATTAACACAGAATTAAAAACTAATACCGTTATTGCTAATGGAGATATTGCATCAAAGGCACCATATGAAATAAATAATGATGATATAGCAAGTTTTATATCTACAAATTATAGTCAATTATTTAATAACCCAGCTAAACCAACAATATCAAGTAGTGAAGTTGAATCAATATCATTTGAAATTATAAACTCTACAGAGATTAGTGTAACTGCAACTGTTCCAGCATTAGTTAAAAATAATTTGTCAAAAAAGGAATTTAGATTTACTTTGTCTAATCTTACAAACAAGGATACTAAGCAAATTAAAGATAATGTGATTGCTGATGCTCGATTATCTACATATACACCTACACAAATAGAAATGTCAATTGGTCAGCCAAAAAATGAAATTAATACAGAAGTTGCAGAGTTTATTTGAAATAAGAGAAATGAAATTTTTATAAATATCCCTCCAAACAGTAGTGAGGATTTTTATAGATATGTAGCAGTTGATAGTTTTCAATCAAATAATCATAATTATGTGGCCGGTAGTGTAGTTAGTAAAACGGGTAATAGTTTAACAATAAAATTTTCTTTTAAACCTGTGCATATTAATGGTCAACATGAATTAACAGATTGACAAGAAAATGTAAATATTCAAAATTTTGAATTAACAATAAATAATTTAAGAGATGAAGTTACTACTAGTATAAGAAATGATGTATTTTCTAATGGTATATCTGCATTAGGAACTAACATTGAACATTATGCTCCATATGAGCTTATTGACAAGCAAAATGAATTAAAATCATTCATCGTTGCTAAACAAAATGATATATTTGAAAATTTAGTTAATACTTTAGAAATTAGTGATATTAACATTGAATCAGTTACACCATTTTCATCAAATGAAATTAAAATTAGAATAACAATTCCAACACAAACAAATGGTATCATTGATAATCCTAGTAGAACTTTTGAAATTAGAATCATCCAATTAACAAATAAAGATACTTCTCAATCTAATGTGTCAATTTCAGCTACTGGGAAGTTAGCTGAGTTGTTTGCAGTTAATGTTGTTGATGAAGGTATAAATGGCCCTGATGTTAATTTAATTAAGGAATTCATTTCTATAAACACTTCAAACTTATTTAGTAATTATCCTGGCAATAGTATTGATGTATCAAGCATGACTATTATGAATATTACTTTGGAGAACTCTAGTTCAATAAATGTTTCTATAGATATAGATGGTTGTGTTAAGAATGGTGTATTATCTCCTAATAATTATTCAATTATTATCACAAATTTAAGGCAAAGTACAGATTCTAATGTAACTACATTAAAATTAAAACATATTAGTTATAATGATAATAATTTCAAAAAGATATTTGCTGATTTTAGCAAATTTGAGATTGATTGGATTTATCAGAAATATTCACTTCTTGATTTGCTTCCAACTGTTCAATTAATAAATTATATGAATGCTAATACATCCTTATTTTTTGATAATCTGCCAAATTCTATATCTGATCCTGTAAAAAAGATAACATTGTCAGCATTATATAATGATACTAATTCATTTGTTTTCAATGTTACATTTGATGGTTACAATGAAACAAATATAATTGTTGAACATACTGCAACAATTTCATTGAATTTGATTTCTACTCCTTTTTCTTTTGATGATATAGTAAATGAATCTTCCCTTAATAATGATTTCAAAAAGTGAATGACTGACAATAACATAACATGACCGACCAGTGATGCTGAGATAGCTAATTTAGTAAAACAATTCATTAATGAAAAAATTGATAATATGTTTGTTGGTATTGATATTCCGATCATCTTTTCAAGTGAACAAAATGTAAATGTAGTTGTTGATGTAAATAAAATTCAATTGAATGGTAAAAATATTATTATTGATAAGAATGCTATCACTATTCAGTCATCAATAAGTGAAGTTAATGAAGAAATAAAAAATAATAATCAAATTCTGATAAATTATAATCAAGAAATAATAACTTCATCAAATTCTAGTTCTTTAAAATGAGTTTCCATATCTATGGTCATAGGTATAGCATTTTTTATCTTCTTGATTTTAATATTCATATTAATTGCAAGATATAAGAAAAGAAATGAGTTAGATAAATCAATCAATAATTAGAATAATTTCTAAATTAATATGCTAAAAAATAGCGAAAATGACCCATAAATTAAAAATTCAAAAATAAGATGAAATTTAATTTATTCTCCATTATTTTTAATTCTATAAAATTATAAATTTTTTTCAATAAAATAAGCAAAAATAAGAAATTTATAGAT
>CASEIK010000091.1 GCA_949288005.1 uncultured Mycoplasmataceae bacterium
ATTGTTAATCTTTTTATTTCAAAATTTGAAGGTTTATACTTATTTGTTGAAAATGGTTTCATTTTACTCACTCCTATTTAAAATTTTATGGAGAAAATTATATTTTTATAAAATGGTTCATTTTCGTTATTTATTTGTATAAATTAATATTAAAAATAAAATTAAGTTTAATATTATAATATTTGTATGAAACAAACTTATCCAAAAAAAGACTTAAGTATAAATAAAAAACTAGCTGATTCTGGTGTTCATTTCATTGATATTGACAATACATATATCGGTGAAAAAGTTGAAATTGGTACTAATTGTGTAATTTATCCAAATGTATGTATTTGAGATAATGTAAAAATAGGCAATAATTGCACTATCCAAACATCAACTATTATTACAAATAATATAAAAATATTTAATGATGTTTTTATTGGACCTGGATGCTTAATTCGTGATAATAGTGTAATTGCTAACAATTGCTCAATTGGTCCAAATTGTGAGATAACTAGGTCTTTTTTAGGTGTAAATTGTATATTAGGTCACAAAAATTTTATAGGTGATGCTGTATTAGAAGATAATGTAAAATTTGGTGCAGGAGCTATCATTGCTAATTCTAATTGAAAAGATACTTTTAAGGCAACAATAGGAAAAAATACTTTAATAGGTGTTAATTCATGTTTGATATCTCCTATTAAAATTGGTAATGATTGCATTGTTGCAGCCGGAAGTACAATAACTGATAGTTGTGGAGATAATCAACTATTGATTGCAAGAACTAGACAAATTACTAAAGATAGAAAATAATACTAAATTATTCAGCTTCCGAATCTGGTTCATTAATCTCATTCTTGATTTCATTATCAATTTCTTCTTTTTCAGTTTTATCAGGTTTTGGGTATTTCGCAAGATATTTTTTCTCTTCCTCAGGATTTTTAATAAAAATAGAAATGAAAAATTCTGGGTTTTTCTTTTTAAATCTTCAAATATTAGTCTGTGCTTCGTCAATAATAGACATTTTTAAACTATTTTCATCATATAGTTGACTTTCTCGCAACTTGTTGTTAATTAGATTCATTAAATTTTGTGATAATTTATTCAAGAAGTTTGTAGAAGTTTTTGTAAAGAAACAACCTCTAGTTGTAATAATAGGTTCACATAAAAGTTCTTTTCTTTCTTCATTTAAATAAATACTAATATGAACTACACCATTATCTGATAAAACTTTTCTTTCCTTGATTATATCTAATGAACTTGAAGAAACTGATTTACCATCAATATACATTGGTATTGCAGGAACATGAATGTCAGTATATGATAGTACATTATTCAATAATTGTAATTTATGTCCATTAATTGTAATTAAAATCTTTTCCTTATCAAAACCTAAATCTACAGCATTTGCTTGAAGTGATCTAAGCATTTTATATTCACCATGAATTGGGAATATATACTTAGGATCAACAGCCTTAATCATCAACTGTTGTTCACTTCTAGTAGCATGTCCTGAGGCATGAATCTTACATTCTGGTCGATTTTCAATAATTTTAACTCCACACTTATATAAATTGTTTGTTAAACGCTCAACACTTTCATAATTACCAGGTATAGGATTTGATGATAATATTATTGTATCAGTAGGTTTTAGTGTTACTTTCGAGTGCTCACCTTTTGACATAACATTCAATGCAGCTAATTCTTCACCTTGAGAACCTGTAAGTATTACTAAAATCTCGTCATCTTTATAATTATTTAAATCTTTTGGGTTAATAAAATATTCATCATCAACATTTAAATAACCTATCTTACGAGAAATCCTAACATTTTCCTCCATTGATTTACCCATAATAGCTATTCTTCTTCCTAATCTAACACTTAAATCAATGATTTCCTCAACTCTTCCTAAATTTGAAGCAAAAGTTGAAATAAAAACTCTTCCAGTTGCATTGATAATCATAGTTCGTAAATTATTTATAATATATTTTTCAGATTCACTAAATCCAGGTACTTCAGAAGAAGTGGATTCACACAATAAAACATCAACATTTCTTGATGAGAATTCCATTAATTTTTTAAGATCTGTTTCATCACCATTAGTAGCAAAATCAAATCTAAAATCACCAGTACTAACAATATTACCATTTGGTGTTTTAACGAATACCATGAATGAATCAGGAATAGAATGACAAACTCTACAAAAATCTATCTCCATATGTTTACTATTTATTATTGAATTATCATCAATTTCAATAATTTGTGGCATAGTCAAATCCTTGTGTTCAAGAATTTTTTTCTTAATTAATTCAGCAGGAAGTTTTGGTGCATAAATTACAGGAACTTTAACCATTCTTAATAAATGTGTTATTCCACCTATATGATCTTCATGCCCATGAGTTATTATTAATCCTTTAAAATTGTTTTCATGTTCCTTAATATAGGTAAAATTAGCAACAGTACCATTCATACCTAACATCTCATCATTGGCAAATTTGACACCAGCATCAAACATAAAAATTTCATCATCATGTTCAATAATATAAGTATTCTTACCAATTTCCTCTAGTCCACCTAAAGCAAATATATACGTTGGGGTTACATTATTCTTATCCATAGTTTTCTCCATAATCAAAATTTAAAAATATCACAGTCAAATGTAAGATATATTCTAATTAAAAACAAGATATATTCTATTATTTTTATTATACCAATATTTGTTGAAATTTGTGAACATTTGAAAAAATATAAATTCTATGTTATATTAAACGTGTGATTAAAAAAATTAAAGAAATGCATTCTACAAATACAATCAATCTTTATGATGTTAATCATAGAGTCATTTGTTTTAAGAAACTAAAACAAAAAATTTATACTTATGAAAAAGATATAATGAATGCTCTAAAATAAAGATTTAAGTAAATCAAATAAAGAATCTTTTTTGACAGAGATTAATGAAGTGCTTTGTGAAATTGAATATCATATTAAAAATGTCAAAAAATGAATTAAAGATATAAAGGTTAAAAATACTTTTCAAACATACAAATGTAATTGTTTCATTAGATATAAACCAAAAAGAAGGGTATTACTAATAGTACCATTTAATTATCCTTTTAATTTGTGTTTTATGCCTTTAATTGGTGCAATTAGTGCAGACAATAAAGTTCTAATTAACTTTCATCTCAAACACCAAACATCAATGTTGTTATCGATAAGATTGTTAAAGCAAGTTTTTCACCTCAACATGTGACATGTGTTAAAAACCAATTACTTAAAAAATATGAGGATTTGTATGAATATGAACCTAACTTTGTTTTTTTTACTGGTAGCACAGAAATAGGTAAAAAAATTGAAAAAAATATGTGTTGATAAAAATATTGAATATGTAACTGAAATGGGTGTTCAATGTCCATGCTTTGTTTTTGATCAAGTAGATGTTGTTTATAAAAGAATTGTTTGAGCTAAATTCTTAAATGCCGGTCAGACATGTGTTTCAATTAATTATGTTTTATATAATGAAAAAATTAAAGATTTTACAAATAATTTAATTAGTGAAATCAAAAGTCAATATCCTGATCCTTTAAAAACTACAATATACCATCAATTATAAACAAGAAGAGTTTTGATTGTTTAAAGAAAATAATTATTGAACAAAGAATGAATGTTGTATTTGGTGGTGGATATAATGAATCAAAATTGATAATTGACCTACAGTAATAGAGGTAGATGAAAAACAATTATTAAAATATGGTGATTTATTTGGACCAATAATTTTTGTATGTAAAGTATCAGATAATGCTAATAAGATGTTTGATATTTCTAAAGAAATTGATAGTTCACCATTAGCCGCTTATTTATACCCTAACAACAAAGATATACATGAAAAATTTATCGAAAGAATTAATGCAGGTGGTTATTGTATAAATGATTCAATGTTGCAACTACTAAACCATAACCTCCTTTTAGAGGTGTCTATTCTAGTGGTTTTGGTTCATATCATGGTAAATATAGTTTTGAAGCTATGTCTTTTAGAAAACCAATAGTAATAAACAACCAAAATAAAGATAATGAAATAAAATATATCAATGGGAAATATGACTATATAAAGAAATGTTGAAACTATAATCTTTTTACACAAGTTGTATAATCAACATAGTACATAAAAAAATACAAACTGAAGTTTGTATTTAATTGTACTTCCACACAATTTTAAAACAAGGAGTACATAAATATGGTATCACATAATGTT
>CASEIK010000092.1 GCA_949288005.1 uncultured Mycoplasmataceae bacterium
TGGTTAAGTATTCATTGATTAAGCAAGTGAAATTGTACCTAATGCATTTAATACTAGGATAACACCACAAATTAAATTTAAGAATGGAATAATACCCAATATTACCACAATAGCTTCTTTACCAGATGGTTTTAAAGTTAAAAGGTAAATGATTGCTGCAATTATATTAATAAATGGAATAACAGTTAAAATCGATCATAATAATTTCTTGTCCATATAAAACTCCTTTTAAGACTTATAGAATTATTATAACATACATTAATGTTTGACCAAACTAGAAATGAAATTCATTTCATATTATTGAAATAATAATACTAAATATTATATTCACTTAATATTCTTTATTATTTAATGCTATCATAAATATTATGGTTTTAAGAGTATTATCATTAGAAACTACTTCTACAATAATAAAAATTGATTTATTAATGAAGAAAAAAATAATCAAAATTGAATATTTTGATAGTAATCAATTATTTAGTAAGATAAAAAATAAACACAAAGTAACTGATATTGAAATGTCTAGATTTGTGAATCACTATAATAAAAAAGTAAAATCATTTTTAGATAATCACTTAAAAATAATTGAACATTTAGAAACGATTGAGTTTATTTTTAATGGAAAACATAAGTTTCATATTTTGAAAAATGAAAAAAATATCGCAATATTTTGAATCAAATTGAATACCTTTTAAGCAAGAAATATCTAAAATCATAGAAAATATAACAAATTCCTATACTATATCAAAAATCGATGAAGATAGTAATAATTATTTATTAACAATCAATAATGTTTATAACTTAAGAATTTTCAATTCATTGAAGAACGTTATCTATAATGTTAACAAAAAAATGTACTAAATAATTGTAATCAACTTTTAACTTTTTCAATTTTAAAAAGAAAAATATTTAAAAAAATTATTAAATATAAGAACAATATTTCTAATAAAAAATCTCAAATTAATTACACTGATATAAATAAGTATAATTTTGATAGTGAAGAAATAAAAGAATTTATTATTAAAAGGAAAAATCAAATAGCAGATAATAAACATGGATGCTTGAGTAAAAAAATTTTGGTCTTCTGTGATAATAATTTTTCTATTGAATATAATCTTGAAGATAAAAGTTTTTGTTTCAATGAAAGAAAATTAAAAAGTACTAATATATTTTCTTGTATTCCATGAGATAAAGGTAAAAAATACATCAAAATTTCTCTACTAATGTATTTCATTACAAACAATAAATTTAATACATATTTTAAACACCATGAATCAACTATTAAAGAATATCACTCTATTAGCTAATTTGGTGGAAAAATTTAGTATAATAAAATAATTAAGTGTGGGCTACAATATAGATGAGTAAGAAGAAATTTAATATTGAGATACTTAGGTTATGTAATAAATATAAAATTGATAGTGAAGCCGATTTATCTAAAGGCTATATTTATGAATATAAATCAAAAGATGGGAAAGAATACAATGTGCTAAAAAATAGTGAAAATGACCCATAAATTAAAAATTCAAAAATAAGATGAAATTTAATTTATTCTCCATTATTTTTAATTGTATAAAATTATAAATTTTTTTCAATAAAATAAGTGCTTAAATCATAGTCTTTTTACACAACCACATGTTTATTGTACTCCCTTATAGCAAATATTGATGAAATTGGTGTGTAATATCTATCAATTGTTCTTTTATCTTTCATCTCCATATATACATGATATCTTTTATAGTTA
>CASEIK010000093.1 GCA_949288005.1 uncultured Mycoplasmataceae bacterium
TGAATATAAAAAAACAATACTAAATTAACTAAATATGTATCACTTATATAACAAAACCCCTTATTCAGGGGTCTTTTGCTATACAAACTACTTGTTTTGTTATAATCTAAATAGTGTTGCACTTTATATTTCAATAAAGAACTAACCTTTAGGTTAGTTTTTTCTTTTTATTGGCAATATTTCTATAAAAATAAGAGCAAAATACTATTAATGTTATAATATATGTATATTATAAAGCTTCATGTACTTAAAAAAAGCAAAAAATTTTCTTAAAAAACACAAAGTATTATTAATTGTTTTATCAACAATTTTAACTTTTGTAACAACTATTACTTTACTTTCAATTAATTGAACTGATTTAAAAATTATTTATGCTGCTGGTAGTTCTGCTGTTGCACCATTGATGGAAGCACTGAATCCTTCTATTTCAACATCTAAAGACAGTTTCGGGAATATTGATTTAAATGTCTCATCTACTGGTTCTGGAAATGGAATTGAGGTTGCTATCAACGGAAGCAAACATTTAGGTAATGTTTCTCGTTTTCCAAAATTGAGTGAAGCGGGTTCTCCGTCATTTGATAATAATCCTGCTATTACAGGTGCATATTCGAAAGAATGAGAAAATAGAAAATTAAAAACAATTACTCTAGGATGAGATGCCATTTGTATTATTTATAAACCTAAGAATCCAAGTTTTGTTTTAGATATTAATGATAAGAATATTGCTTCTTTATACCAAGTTATCTCTGGAACAAAACAACTAAATTTGTCTAGTTTAAATGGAGATGATTCTATTGTTGATAATACAACAATTAAGCCATATGCAAGAACTGGTGGAGCAACAAAATCAGGTACTACTGAAGCTTTCTTAACGAATAGTAATTTAAGTTTTAATAATGAACAAATTAAAGAAGCTATTCATATTCTGGAAATAGGGGCATACAAATCTAATGTAATTACTACAAAGGAATCGAATATTGAAACATGGGTTCAAATCAAAAATGCTGATTATGGAGCTATGACATACTTATCTGGTGGTTTTGTTCTATCGAATATAAAAGAGATAAATAATTATGGATTTAAAGTTGCTACATACAATGGTATAGAAATAAAAGAAGAAACAATTACTAATGGTTATAACTGATACCGTCCTTTTAATACCATTACATCTATTAGTGTTGATGATTATGTTAAATATTGAGTTCAATGAGTACTTGATCCAAAAAATACTTATGTTGATAATATTTTTTCAAAAATTGGAATTATTAGATTAAATGAAAAACAACTTTCTTCTATGTGTATAAATGATAATTTTGACTCTAATTATTCTTCTTTTTGAGTTTCTGACTATCAATTAATTAAGGAAACAAAAAAAATACATTATGGAGCAATAACAAATTAACATGAGTTCTTTCTTCTCGAATTTTAGAAAAATTAAATTAAATAGAGATTTGCTTGGTAAGTTGTTATCTAGTTTTTTTGCATGGTTAATGGTAGTTATTTTTGTTGTTATTATTATTTTTGTTGTAATTTCTGCTATACCAGGTTTTGAATTTTTTGGATTAGGTGGAATATTGGGTACTGTTGAATATAATTTAGCTGATAAAAAAGCATCTATATGATCTCCTTTATCAGTTACATTATTAGTTAGTTTTGGAAGTTTGTTACTTGCTACACCAATTGGAGTAAAAACTGCAACGTTTATCAAATTTAGATTGAACAAGAATTATCAGCATTTTGCTACTATTCTAGCTCAAGCATTATCAGGAATTCCTTCAGTGGTTTTTGGTTTGTTTGCCATCCAATCATTGGGTCCATTTATTTCATCAATAATCGGAATTGAATTGGTTTATTCAATTTTAAATGCAATTATTATGTTAACATTTATGATTTTACCTACAATAATTACCTTAACATTGAATACCTATAATAATATTAGTAATGAACTATTATTCAATCCTATTAGTTTAGGTTTAACAAGAACAAAATCAATCTATTCTGTATACAAAAAACAAGCAAGAAGTGGAATTATTATCGCTGTTATTATTGCACTAGGTAGAGCTATTGGTGAAACTATGGCTTTATCAATGTTGTTGACTAGTGAGAGTTATTCCATTTTAGGTTTAGGCATTGCTGATACATTAAAATCTAGTCTAGGTACATTGGGTTCATTGATTGCTACTAACATGTTCTCTGAAACAGGTGGAGAGGCAATAAGAGGAGTATTATATGTTTTTGGAATATTTTTGTTTATTACTATTATGGTTTTAAATGGAATTATTTTAATATTTACAAGAAAAAATAAAATAACAAACAAATATCTTGTTAATCTTGCTAATCTTATTGTTAAAATTGTTAGATTCATTCCTGATCATTTATTTATTTTGTTTAGTAAATACACATATAAACAAAACGATATCAATACAAATGAAAAAATAACAGTAAATAATTTTATTTCAAATCGAATAAACAATAATAGGTTTATTAATTTAAAATCATATTATTATATAGCTCTAGAAATACTATCTGCATTTATCACTTTTGGTTTTTTATTTTGAATAAGTATAGACATTATTTCAAATGGTTTTAGTGTCATTTCAAATGGTACTACTACTATTTTTGATTATACATTTAATACCACTGGACAAGCAATTGTTAATACATTAATAATTATTATAGTTTCACTATGTATATCAATTCCAATTAGTTTATTAACAGCTATTTATTTAAATGAATATTCCAAGGATAAAAAATCTAAAAAAATCATTTTATTTTTTGTTGATTCTTTAGGTTCTAGTCCAAGCATTATCTTTGGGATGTTTGGATTAACAGTATTTATTGAAATATTAGGTTTTAGTTTAGCAGGTTCAATTGGTAAATCATTATTAGCTGGAGCTTTAACAATTTCTATAGTAATCCTACCTACACTTATTAGAACTATCCAACAATCACTAGAAAATGTACCAAAAGATGTTAGAATAAATTCATATGCACTTGGTTTAACTAAATGATCAACCATTTGAAAGGTTGTTATACCTCATTCCATGAAATCTTTAATTTCATCAGTTGTGTTAGCAATTAGTAGAATTATTGCAGAAACTGCCCCTTTATATTTAACTGCAGGATTAAGTTCATCTAGTGCTATTGGTCTATTATTACCAGGACAGACATTAACTACTAGAATTTATGCTCAATTATCATCAACTAATTTAAATGATTTTTTTAATATTTCATATGAATGCGCTCTGGTAGCTTTCTTATTAATCTTATTTTTAATATGACTTGGAAATTATATCATTCCAAATAGTAGAAAATTTAAAAACGATATCATTATTCATATGTTATCAATACAATGATGTTTTAAGCTTTATGAAGCAAATAAAAATTTAGAGAATTATCAAAGTCAAATTATAAATAGAACATTGTATGTTACATATAACCAAGCGGCTGATATAAATTTAAATAAAAATTATCATAAGATTTTTTTCAAAAATAAAAAGCTTTATTTAATTAAATACATAAGTGCTAAAAAGCTTGAATTGTTAAAGGACCCACAATTCATTAAATCTATCATTTAATATAAAAATTAAAATTATTGTTTTTTAGTATATATTTAATATATATGAATGGTATTAAATTACAAAGATTAGAATCTGATATTTTGACAATCATTAATAGAACTATTGTTCATGAAGTGAATGATAAACATGCAAAATTTGGTCGAGTTAGTTATGTCAAACTGAGCGGTGATTTATCAATAGCTAAAGCATATATTGAGTGTTTGGATCGTGAAAAAATTGAATTAACTGTTAATGCATTAAATAAGATTTCTGGCTTATTTAGAAGTAAAGTTGCTAGTGTTATAAATACATATAAAGTTCCAAAAATAATTTTTGAAATTGATAAAACCATTGATTATGCTCAAAATATTGATAAAATTATTAATATAATTAACAAAGATAAAAAATAATTATGGATAAGGTAAGTTTAATTGATAACATTGAATCTTTCTTACAAAGTGAAAAAGGCTATAAAAAATCTTGATTTAGGTCTTTTTTTGGTATTTTCTTTGTAGTTGTAATATCTATTGTTGTTTTAGTTCTTGCAGGCATTTTTGGTCCAGGAACTACAAGTACTGCTGAAATAGCAACCAATCTTGCTTTAAGTCCAAATAGTAGTTATTTAAGTGCTGCTCAATTGTTAATGTATATTTCTTATGGATTTATAGGTTTTCCATTTGTTATTTTGTTTTCGCTTTGAATAATTGGGATAAATCAAACATCTAAATCAAAGTATTTTCATCTATTTATGTGGATTATGATTTTTGTAGCAATAATATTAGTATTAGTTGCTCTAATTCTTTTTATAAGGGCATCAATTACAAATTATAATTCATATCTTAGTTAGTTGTTATGAAAAAGAATAATTTGATAAATAAATATGATTTTGTTAATTATTTTACTAAACAACCTTCATTATGGTTTTTTTCTAATGCAGAGATTATGTCTGGAATTGAATTGGAAACTAGTATTAATGATTTCGATGATGATGAAGATGAAAATGAAGAAGATATAGTTGATAGATATGAGTTATATAAAGAAATGCTACTAAACAACGAGGATATTGATAAAAACAATCCTAGATTAATTGAAGGTAATATTATTGATTGTAAGTCTAGAGAATTCATTATGAATCAATTTAGAGATATTCAAGTTGTTTATGATTTTGAAAAACAAAATGACATAAATCAATTTGATTTATACCAAATGGCTAAAAAAACCCAAGAACTGATTGAACAAAATGAAAAAATTATTTTGTTTCAACCAGTTTTTATTGCTAATAATATGGTTACAAAACCTGATGCTATTATTAAGAATAATGAACAGATTATTTTGATTGAAACAAAAGGTACAACAACTGCTAAGTTATATCATGCACTTGATATTTACTTTCAATCAAAAGTTCTAAGATCGTTAGATTATTTGCAAGATTATTATTTTGAATATAAATTGTGTTTGGTAGCATATGAATTAGCACCTAAGAATGATGTTAGTTTTATTTTAAGTGATACTTTTAATTACACAAAGACCCCATCAGGACTTTCTAAATGTGAAACTATTTCTCAAAAACAATTATGTAAATTGGGTAGAAGACCATTAGATGGCGAAGAGGAATTTTATATTTATTTAGATTCTATCTGTAATGATTCATTGTCTGATTTTGAAACTAAAATTGAAAATTCTAAAGGTAATAGTAAAACAAAGTTAGAAGAGGTTATGAATGATTTTGCAATTATATTCAATTCATTTGATGATATTATCAATGAATTATCTAATCATTTATTAGTTCTTAAAGGCATAAATAAATTAATGTGTTCTAATATTAACCCTCATAAAAATGATAAAAACAAATATAGAACAAATGAATTTATGATGTTAAAAAAATTATATGTTCATAAAGGTTTTGATATTTTCAAATATAGTGGTAAATTAGTTAATTTTTCTGCCTCAAATATTTGTAAAATTGCAACAAACAAATATGATATTTATGATTTTGCTACAAAGAGTGGTTTTGAGTTAATCAAACAGATAAATGAAGCAAATAATAGAAAAATAATAATTAATCATAATGTTGCATTTAATTTATTTTCAAAATTAAAGGAAAAGAAGGTATATTTTGATTTTGAAACTATTAGTAGTTCTATTAGGTCAATAAATGACACTGTACCATTTCTTCAAGTGGTAACTCAATGTTCGATAATTATTTTAGATGAAACAACTACTATTGATAATGCTATGTGTAATAATCTATTTTTTGATCCATGTAATATTACTATTAATGATTATAAATCAATGATTGACTCTCTTTATCGTGGTATTGATTACTCGTATGTTGTTTATAACAAATCATTTGAATGTTCAAGGCTAAAAGAAATTAAGAATATGATTAATGAAAATGAATATAATGAAAAGATAGATGTTATTATTAAGAACATATATGATTTAGCTGATTTTTTTATGTACAAAAAAGATTGTGATTGCATACCAATCTTAATTAAGGAATTATTTGGATATTATTCAATAAAAAAAGTTTTACCTTATGTTGAAGAAAATTATAATCACTTATATCATAAGGTTAAATGCAAAAATTATCATGATTTAGAAATTTCTAATGGTTTAATGTGTCAAAATTTAACTACACTTCATTTTTTAGAACCTCATAGAGAAGATATTGATTGACAAATAGTTTCTAATAACATGAAAGTATATTGTGAAAATGATGTTAGAGCTATGGTTGCAGTTGAATATTTTATTAAGGAAATTTTAAATATCTAGAACCTAATCGATAACAAATTAGGATTCATACCAACTTTTTTAAATTCAGATAAATTAAGTTCAATTACTCTAAGTCCTAACTTCCTCAATGCAATAGCAGTTCTATAACAACCAGCAGGCATAATCACAATTCCATTAACTCATATTGAACCTAGCGCATATTCTTCCTCTTCTGGTACAACTATTCTTTTAAAACCACTAAATTGAACTTTATTTGATATTTTTTCAGAAATTAGTAATAAATTATTTTGCAAATAAGCAACACATGCATTGATTGATGTGAAATCAAATAAATCAATTTTAACTACTTTCATTTTAAATTTTTCAGCAATTTTAGTAAATTCTCTTATGCCTCTACTATTGGTGTAATTACTTTTCCCAACAAAAAACACATTGTCAGCTTGAATAACATCAGATCCTCTAATATGTCCTTTTTCAATTTTAAAAAATTGTTGTTCATCAAAATGATTCTCTAATTCTCGTTTAATTTCATTATATTCACTATTTCTTTTTTTATCATTTAGATTTAAAACAATAACTGCCTTATTCGGGATAACAACTACATGATCATTCACAGCACATGCATATTCAAAAGTGTTAGATTTTTTTAATTTAAGAACTTCAACATTGGCATATTCAAGTGCATTAATATAATGTTTAAATTCTCTAAGAGTAAGAACATAATCTGGTTTATTTAGATATGGATTTTGTTCTTTGATTTTATCTATATGTTGAGATGGCATTCTAATAATTGCATAGTTATATTTTATTGACATTTAGTACCTCTATACTTGCTTAGCTTTCTTATATAGGAATATAGCCAATAGTGCAATGATTATAATTAATCCCACACTACCACCAACAGCACTAATAATAATTGTTAAATCAGATTGTGATGTATCTTTTAAGAAACCAACAATTTTAATGAATTTATCACTATAAGTTGATGAATTTGAAAGATATCATTGTTTTATTTCGCTATAACCAACATCATCAGGTGAAATAATTTTATCATAAACATTATTGTATCTTATTTGCAAAGTAACACTCCCTTCTTCATCATTATAGGAAATAAAATCCTTATAACTTGAACCATTACTAAGCTCATTGTCATTTCATACATTTATTTCTAGATTCATAAATTTTGTTGGTGTATTAATTGCTGGCACACCATATACTTCTTTAGTTGATAAACTTTCAATGAAACTTTCAAATTTGCTAAAATTTCTGTCAATTGTGATAGTTTTATAAAATTCACTAGCTTTTAATGATGGATTTAACGGAATAGAATTCTCATATAATTCAGCATCATAAAATTTTTGTAATTCAATAACACTAGCTTCATTTTTTGTAAGATTGGTTGCATAGGTTTTATTGTTTTGATAAATTGTGAATATTGCTTGATTTAAATTAGTATCTCCATTTTTTGCTGATATTCATCTTCCATCTTCATCAAAATAATTTTCAATATCCATCATAAATTTAATTGAACCTTCAAAATCATTATATTCAAGTATTTTAACATTCTTAATTCTTGTAACATTATCATTAGGAATAATATTCTTGTCTGCAACAGTGTTATATAACATTAAATTTATTAATTTTTCACCACCATTATTTGTTAGTATACTTAATAATTTTTTGTTAGCTTCTTCACCAACTCTTGAAGCTCCATTAGTAGATCCAGTGTCATAGAATCATTGTGACATTATTTTATTACCAAAAATCGGATCTGATGTAGTTGGTTTTTCATCTGAATTTATTAATTGATTTGTATAAATAATAGATTGATTTATTTCAGTAGGATTTTGTTTTACAAAATTTCTAATATTAATTTGGTACAAACGACTGTTATTTGTCATTTTATTTCCTTGATTGTCATAATAAGGAGACAAAGCAACTTTAATTGATATTTCTCCATTTTTTGGATTTATTATAATATATTCATTTATAGGTGTATTAGTTGAAGGCAAAACAATTTCAGTTGATATTTTACCATTATCATAAACAACATTGCTAACATATTTTTCTATTATTTCAGATTCGTTTAATAATGGTAATAATTCATTTACAA
>CASEIK010000094.1 GCA_949288005.1 uncultured Mycoplasmataceae bacterium
CAGAATTGAGGAATAATTTATAATCAATTAAAAATTCTATTTGATGATAGATTATAATTTTAATATCAAGGATTAATAGTTTTTGTACTTTTTAATGTTAATCCTTAAAAGTAGTTTCCCCAAAACTATCTACACTTCCAACAATCTATAAAGTTTTTTCTTCTTTGTTTTGTTTATGAAATATTTATTATCTGAAAGTTACTACTGCAAAAATCTCAATATTTGACAAATGATAATTTATTAGAAACACTAATGTATTATTTTTCTCATAGTGATTGTGGTTGTATTTTTGATGAATCAAAATGTACTGAAAATATTTGAATGAAAATAGATTCACCATGTATTTGTAATAATTGTATTCAAAAACTTAGTGACATTTTATAATTAATCATTCTTTTTTGAAAAATATTAATGAAGAAATTTGTTTTAATATTGATCCAAATTTTTATTTTTTTAAGTTATTTAAAAGGATTAAGAAGAAATATTGATATATTATTTTGTTTGTTACATTAATTGTTGTGTCTGTGATATTAAATATTGTGTCCACTATATTAACTAACTTTTTGTATGACTTATATCATCGATAGTCTATTGTTAAATTATGTATTTCTATTAAAACAATATAATTATGCTATAATTATAAATGTATAAAGAAAGTAGTTTATCTCACCTGAAATCCTTTTATGGGTTTAGGTCAATGCTTTAATCAATGATTTTTAAAACAATACTGATTAGAGGAACTTTATTAATGAAGTTTTCTTTATACAATTTTATTCCAAAGAGGAGAATTGATGAATTCTAACAAAAATCAGCAGATTCCAATCAATGAATCGATTAAGTTGAAAGAATTTTTGGTAATTGATGATAAGGGTAATAATTTAGGATCATTAAAACGAGAACAAGCATTAGATTTAGCACAAAAAAAGAATTTAGATTTGGTCTTGATTTCTTATAAAAATAACGTTGGAATTGCAAAGATTTTGGACTATAGCAAATTTAAGTATAATCAAAAAAGAAAAGAACGAGATAATCGTAAAAACCAAAATCAAATGAAATCCAAGGAGATTAAAGTGAAACCATTAATTAGTGATCATGATTTGCAAGTAAGAGCAAACAATGCAATACGATGATTACAATCTGGTGATAGAGTAGTTTTTATAATAGTTTCTATGGGTAGAATGGCAACTAAAACTGAGTTTATTAATGCTGTTCATGACAAATTTATTAACATGATAGGTGATGTTGGTAAAATACAACAGGATAAAAAAAGAATAAATGATTTTAAATGTGAAACCATCATTGTACCTAATAAAAAGAAGTAATTGGAGGTTGAAATGAAAATTAAGCAAAAAACAAAAAGTTCTGTCTCAAAAAGATTTAAAAGAACTAGTTCAGGTAAATTGAAAAGAAGACATGCAAATAGAAATCACATGCAAATAGGTTCAACTACTAAACAAAAGAGACATTTGCGTAAGTCTGGTATTGTGAGTAAAGCTGATTACAAGAGATATGATCAATGTATTTAATTATGAGTAATAAAAGGAGATTATAATGAGAGTAAAAGGCGGATATGTAACTAGACAAAGAAGAAAACGTTGATTAAAAAGAGCCGAAGGATCATGAGGCACTAGACATACATCATTTAGAATTGCAAAACAAACTGTTATTAGATCTGCACAATATGCATACAATGACAGAAGAAAAAAGAAAAATGATTTTAGAAAGTTATGAATTGCTAGAATTAATGCAGCGGTAAGAGAACATGGATATACTTATTCAACATTTATGTGTGCTCTTAAAAAACAAAATATTCAAATTAATAGGAAAATGTTATCAGAATTAGCAATTAATAATCCTACAGAATTTAAAAATCTAGTTGAAAGTGTAATGAAAAAATAGACGGAGATTATAATGTACAACAAACAAATTTATGATTTGTGAGAATTACATCAAGATGCAACGCAACTTGAGATAAACTATAAATATTTTGTCAAAATAATTGAAATCTTAAATGTCAAATCATTGCTTCAATGTTCATCAAATGGTGATGAAATTGAAATTAATGATAAAAATATAATTCATCAATGACAAGAGAAAAAACTATTAGAATCAAGTGAACAATTTTCTAAATTATCAGAACTTGATTTTCCAAATAATGTTTGATTTAGTAACTCGAAGGATATTTTTATATCATCTTTATTTAAAGCTGGATTTATTTTGAATATGTTAAAGGTTACTAATTATAAAGCACAACAATCTGAAGCATATTATGAACCTACATTATTTAAAATAGCAAGTGAAATACTTTCTATAGAACATTTTGAAGAATGAATAACAAGTTTAACTAATACTATACTTTATGCAGAAGAAATTATTGATAAAAAAATAATTTCAAAATGAGATATTTGTTTAAATAAAAGAGGAAATAACACTTTTTGATATTTGGAAAACTTATTTCTTTCTTTTAATGATATCTATACTTGATATCAAAAAAATATGTCTGTTTTAGAAGATAATCCTAATATTGAATTTAAGAAGGATATTATTGTTAATTCAATTAATCATTGAATTATCTATTCATTAGTTGATTTTTATGTTAAATATATTTTTGACCAAAATTTTTATGAAGATAAGAAAATTAGCTTTCAAAAAGTTCATGATGTTGTTTTGGGTCAAATTAATAAAATGATTAAAGATAAGACATTTGCAATGATTTCTTTTAAATCCATTGCAAAATTCTTAAATGTTTTGTTAACTGGTTCAAAGATTAAATCTGATGATAGAACAATTGATAGTTTTATAAAAATTATTTCAATAACTAGTTCAGAAAAAAATAAACAAAATTTACTATCTATTCTTTTTGGTAATGATAAAAAATTAATGGAAGAAAATAAAATTAATAGTATCTTAAATGATAGTTCTGAATTATACTTATATGAGAAGGATAAAAATAATAGGGAGAGCTAAATGATGAATAAAATTATTAGTTTATCAAATGTACTTATAAGTGATGATTTCCACGAGAAGACATTGTTAAAAAATGTAAATATTTCATTCAATGAAGGTCAAAATGTTTGTTTTTATTCATCTACTAACAATGAATTTTACACATGTCAAAAATTTATTAGTGTCTTAGCTGGAGCATCTAAAATTGAATCAGGTAATATTGTCTATTCTAAATTTGATAATAATGATAGAAAATATATATTTGGTTTTAATAATTTTTCTAATATTCTAACAAAAAATGTAAAAGCTATTGATGTTATTGAAGCATTACTCAATAAAGAAAAAATTTCTAAATCAAATGAAAATGAAATTTTTGAAGTAATAAGATTTTTAAACCTTGATCTTTATATGCAAGATAATTTATGTGATTTAAGTGATTCGCAAAAGACTTTGTTTAATTTGATTTTCTTGTTTATTATTAAACCAAGAATCTTATTTATTGATAATCTTCCTTTATTTGGTCCACCTAATTCACAAATTGCAATTTTAAAATTTATTAAAGAATATTTAAAGAAATATCATATCACCTTATTTATTTCAACAAATGACTTTGATGTTAGAAAAGAACTATGTCAACGTTATGTTGAAATTAACAATGGAATGATTGTAAATGATAGAGAAATTTATATTAAAGAAACTACAAATAATAATGAAATTGATAACAAAACAAAAGTATTTGATTTAGATACTGAATTAGACTTTTCACTAAATTCTTCAATTGCAACTAAACCTCAATTTAGAGAAAATAATAATACTTATCCTGAACAAAGAAAACCACATATTGAACCAATTAATAATCCATACATTAAAAATAATATTGATATTTCTGGAACTGACACTGATTCTCTTTCTAGAGATTTTGATGATACATTATCAAAAAGACATCATACATCTGATTTGAATAGATCACTTAATGTAGCATTTAATAAAAATCATGATTCAATAAAAAATAGAACTATGGAACTTAAATTTGATTCTGAAGATTTAATTGAGGAAATTAAATTAAAATCTAACAACAAACAAATACCTCAACCACAACAAAAATTTGTATCAAATATTTATAAGAATAAGGAAATTCAAGCCAATATTGACAATGAAATAGTTCAAGATTTAGTTGATACATATTTAATTAAAAAACAATTAGAACATCAAATTAAATCGCCGGATTTCATCAAACTTTCTGTTGATTTACAACACAAGGTTTTTGATAATTATGAACGTGCAGATAAATTAATTAGAGAAAATGATCCAACAGGTAAGTATGATCCAAATAGAACATCAAATTTAAAGGTTTCGACCACAAAGAAACAGCAAACACAGTCTTCTCAAAACTATGGATTCACAAAAATGATTCTTTCTGAGGATTTGGGTTTAGATAATGAAAATAATTCTCCAGACAAAAGAATTGAAAATATATATAAATCTAAAACAAGTGAATTTGATCTTGAAGAAAACTTTAATTACGATACACATAATGCTAAATTTAACCATTATTTCAAAAATAACACTAAACCTTCTAGATATTATGAAGAAGATAAATATAGACATCCAATGAGAGATAAACATGTTAGTGAGGAAAATTTCGAACCAACTCGAAATATAACTGAAAAAATATCTTATCATGCAAATAGTAGTGTTAATTTTAGTAATGGTGAAAGATTATCTAATAGCAATTATAAAGATTCATACTCTGAACCAAAACAAAAAGTGATTAAAACCAAGGCTATTAAAACTAGAGTTAAAAAAAATAAGATTGAACAACTATACGAAGAGGCTCTTGCTGATCAAGAATTAGCTCATGATTTAAAAGAGAAGAGTTAGTAGTTTTCTTATTTAGTAGATTATATTTTGGATTTTTTGTTAAATCATTTTTTTAAAAATTTTGATAAATAGTAAAAATAATACAACTTAATTTTTGAAAAGTATTATAATCATTTATGTAGTATTGATTCATGTAAGAATTAGTACTTAAAAGTATTCCGGAGGTTGGAGAATTTTATGGCGACAAGTAAAAAAACTAGTAGCAAAAAAACTACAAACTTCGCACCTTTAAAGCCTGTTAATTTAAAAGGTAGAAGTTTGGATTCATTAATTGAAAACTTCTCAGTTAAAGAAGTTGAATATTTAGTTGAATTATCATTAAGAGTTAAAGCTGATAAAAAAGCTGGTAATGTGAAAAAACAAAAAGAATGATTATATGGTAAGAACATTGTAACATTGTGAGAAAAAGATTCTACTCGTACAAGATGTTCATTTGATGTTGCAGCTTACGACATGGGTATGGAAGTATCTTATGTTGGTCCACAAGGCTCAAATTATGGTAAAAAAGAATCAATTGAAGATACTGCAAAAGTTTTAGGTAACTTTTATGATGGAATTCAATTTAGAGGATTTAGTCAAGAATATGTTAAAGTATTAGCAAGAGATTCTGGTGTTCCAGTTTGAAATGGTTTAACAGATG
>CASEIK010000095.1 GCA_949288005.1 uncultured Mycoplasmataceae bacterium
CAGAATTGAACTGCCGACACACGGATTTTCAGTCCGTTGCTCTACCGACTGAGCTACAGAGCCATGGCGGTCCTGACGGGAGTCAAACCCGCGATCTATCCCGTGACAGGGGAGTATGTTAATCACTACACTACAGGACCATAGTGTAATTTTATCATATTTTAAAGAAATCAATATAAATATTACTAACAGATTATTTGAAATTTCACAATTATTGCAATGAATCAATATCTATGGATTTATCTAATAATTCATTTCTAACAACCTGTCCATCACTAATTTGAATTAAACGATTCCCTAAATGTAATAAATCATGATTATGAGTTACCATAATAATTGTTATTCCATATCTTTCATTAATTTGTCTAAAAATATTAACTATATCTTTTGCAGTTTTTGAATCTACTGCACCAGTTGGTTCATCGGCAAATAAAATTTTTGCATTTTTACAGATTGCACGTGCAATAGAAACTCTTTGTTGTTGTCCACCTGATAAAAGCTTAACTTTTGTTTTAATAAATGAGCCAAGACCTAAATATTCTAATAATTTAATAGCAAAATCCTTGTTTTTCTTTTTTGTTGTTAACAACACATTATCTATTACAGATAAGTTAGGTAAGAGACTATTTACTTGAAAAACAAAACTTATATTATCTTGACGTCATTTCAATAATTTATGTGAAGGCATTTCATTTAAACACTCATTAAGAACAAATGATTTACCAGTTATTTTTTTATCCAAACCTGACATTACACCTAATAATGTAGATTTACCACTTCCAGATTCACCAAAAATAATGGCAAAATCACCAACATTAATTCTAAGATCAATATTTTTCAAAATCCTTGTTTCAACCCCTTTAGTATTTATTGTTTTATTAACATTTTCTAAACTAATGCAAATTTGATTTGATGTTTTTCTTGCTTCAATATATCTATTATTGTTAATTGATTTCTCAATTTGTTTAGATGGTTCATGTAATCAATTATCATTATCATAATTATAATAAAAATTCTGATATGGTTTCATGTCCAATATTCTAATAGATTCAGCATTAATTTTTCTTGCAATATCATTTGTAAAATTTGCAAATTCAACATCTTGATCATAATCAGAAACTGATGATTGATCAATTAAACCATCCTTAATCCTAATTACTTTGGTAGCTAATTCAATAAACCTTTCATCATGTGTTACAACTAATAATGTTTTTTTACTATCTCGCAATTGTTTAAAAATTTCAAAAATTTCTAATGTTGTTTCATTATCCAAGGCACCAGTTGGTTCATCAAGAAAAATAATTTCTGGATTTTTAATTAATGCACGAGCAATCGAAACTCTTTGTTTTTGTCCCCCAGATAATTCATTAGGGAATTTTGAAGCAACACCATCAATCTTCAATCTTTTAAGTATTTGCATAACATTATCTTTATTAACCTTTTTATTAACCAGACCTAAACTAACATTATCAAAAACATTACATATAGGAATTAATCCATAATTTTGAAAAATATAGCCAATTTTTTTAGATCTTAAAATATCTAAAGAATTATGATCATCAATGTTTAATTTTATTCCATCAAAAAAAACACTACCAAAGCTTGGTTTTTCCAATCCAGCAAGGATATTCAATAAAGTTGTCTTTCCAGAACCAGATGGACCTAAAATAACAACAAAATCTCCCTTGCTAATTCTTATAGTTATACCTTTTAAAACATCAAATTTTTTATCTTTTACAATAAATGACTTGTGAATATTAATGCATGAAAGTATTGTATTTTTATTTGACATAATCATAATATATAATGATTTTTCATTATATAATATTTTTTTAAAAAACATTAATATATTTTAAACAAT